>CAMGJS010000192.1 GCA_946056455.1 uncultured Clostridia bacterium
GGGCTATTTTATTGTCTGCGAAAGAAGCTCCATAAGCGAAGAAATTTCAATCGGCTTAGGTATATGACCGTTCATTCCTGCCTCAAAAGCTGCCTTACGGTCTTCCTCAAAGGCGTTGGCTGTCATAGCGATAATCGGTATACCTGCATTTGCGCTTTCAAGCTTTCTTATCTCGCGCGTTGCCTCATAACCGTCCATAACAGGCATCTGAATATCCATAAGGATAAGGTCATATTCTCCGAATGACGCATTTTTCATCTTTTCGACAGCAACATATCCGTCATCGGCAACATCAACAATAAAACCTTTTTCTTTGAGAATGCCCTCGGCAATTTCCTGATTGAGCTTATTATCCTCAACAAGCAGAATTTTCTTGCCCTCAAAATTATATTCTTCGTGAGAAAGATTATCTTCACACGGGAAGTGCGGTCTTGTAAGAGCTTCGCGAAGCTCGGACATAAACAACGGCTTTGAGCAGAATGCGGTAACCCCTGCTTCTCTCGCCTCTGCTTCAATATCCGCCCAGTCATAAGCTGTTATCATTATAACGGGCTTACTGTCGCCCACTATTCTTCTTATTCTGCGGACTGCCTCAATTCCGTTCATATCGGGCATAAGCCAGTCTATTATATATGCGGAGTATTCATCGTTCTCATCAAAAGCGACCTGTGTTCTGAGAACAGCCTCTTTTGCGCTGAGAGTCCAGTCGGGGCGCATTCCGAGGCTTGTCAGCATCTTGCTGACGCTTATTGCAGTATTGGAGTCGTCATCGGCAACAAGAGCTCTCAATCCGTCAAGCTCGGGTATTTCTTCGTACTTCATAGGAAGATTGCATATTCTGAATTGAAGTGAAACAACAAACTCGGTGCCTCTGTCGATTTCGCTGTTGACGGTAATAGTTCCGCCCATCATATCGACAATATTCTTTGTTATCGCCATTCCGAGACCTGTTCCCTGAATACCGCTGACGGTAGAGGTCTTTTCTCTTGTGAAAGCTTCAAAGATATGCTCCATAAACTCTTTGCTCATACCTATGCCGTTATCTCTGACGCGGAACTCGAAGCTTGCATATCCGCTTGGAGCGACAGGTCTTTCAATTACTCTGACGCTTACCGTTCCGCCCGCTCTTGTAAACTTCACTGCGTTGCTGAGAAGATTTATGAGAATCTGGTTAAGGCGGAGCTTATCGGTGATGACATCTTCATTGACAACATCGACGGTATCGATATAGAATTCGAGCTGTTTTGAGGCAACGCTTGGTTGTATCATTGTTCTTAACTCGTGGAGAACATCGGGGAGATGAACTTCTGTTTCTTCTATCTTCACCTTGCCGCTCTCAATACGGCTCATATCGAGAATATCGTTTATCAACGAAAGAAGATGGTCGCTTGAAATGGATATTTTTGAAAGGTAATCGAGAACCTGCTCTTTGTTGTCGATATGGGTTGCGGCAAGGGTTGTGAACCCTATTATCGCATTCATAGGCGTTCTTATGTCGTGTGACATATTATTGAGGAACACTGTTTTTGCGGTATTTGCATACTGCGCCGCAAGAAGAGCCTCTTTAAGAACGCCCTGCTGTTCCTTATCCTTTTCGATAATTTTATTGATATTTCTGAGACCGAATACTATCTTTTCTTTATGATTTCCCTCAGGAACTCTGCCGAAGCTCATCTGGTAATAGTCGGTCTTGCCGTTTATTACTCTGCGGTAGTTATAGGAATACAGTCCCTTTGGTGGGATTTTTTCCATTATGACATCAAAAGAAAGATTTTTTATCATATCCTCCCTATCGTCCTTTGCGACAAAATTATTGATATAATATTTTATCGAAGCCGAGTAATCGATATTATCGATTTTCATATCGGTAAGCTGAGTAAATTCATCATCGGAGCGGAAGAGAGTACATCTTTTATCCTCGGGGTCGATAAGATAAAGTGTGCTGTAATCGTAAGAAATTGCCGCAATAATGGAGTTCTGTTCGCTTATCCTGTCGGCGTCTTCTATTTCTGTTCTTCTGAATGCTCTGAAAAAGATAATATCCATAACAACGATGGAAAGAAGCGAGAGCAGAATGATAAACGGTATTGTCCAATCGGTGTCTTTAACGCGCAGGTTATCGGCAGGGACTGTTGCGAACAAAATCCAGTCGGAGTTGTCGGAAAGATGTTCAAACGAGCAGAAAAAGCGCTCGGCTTCTGTGTTTTCTGCATAGAACGAGCCTATGGGGTGCGTCTTAACATATTGTCCGGCATCAACGATAGGTTCACCGCTTTTTACATCAGAATATACAAAGGACGACTCTCTGATTTCGTAATTATCATCGGAGCTTATTATGTATCCGCCCTGACCGTCCGACAAAGCGACTATGACATTTTCGCCGTAGCCCTCAGGGAATATCCATCTGCGGCGAAGATTTTCAAGCGGAACAACACGCATGAGCAGAGCGTCCTTCATGATATCGTTTTCATCAAGAAGTTTTATCTTCTCACAAAACGCAACAACGCTGTTCCCTGTTACGGGGTCGGCGTATTTATCGGTAATATTCAGGGTTCTGTGCTTATGCATATTATCAAAAATTGATTTACGGTCATCAGACGAATAATCTATTGCAGAATGGTCGCCTATTTCGCCGTTGCAGAATGCAGACATACCCTTTAAGCTGTCCGCCCAGAGAATATGCACCGATATTTCTTCCTCGGCGGTCATACATTCAAGCTGAGTTATCGCTTCCTCCATAGTAAATCTGTTATGATTGACATAATTTGCCCAACCATCGCATATCTGTCGTGAGTCGCTGAGATAGCTGCCCGTTATTCCGTTCATCACAGATACGGTATCGGCAAAGTTTTCGGTATTCTTTTGCTCTGCGTTAAACTTTGTCTGCTGAACATAGATAATTATGGAAAGCGCCACAACAAGAGCCATCACTACATTTGAAATAATAATAGCAATTTTTTTCATATAATTCCGCACCTTCCTTTTTTATTATTTAAATTCCGATAAAATATATATGAATTATCTTGTTTTTC
>CAMGJS010000193.1 GCA_946056455.1 uncultured Clostridia bacterium
ATCCATATTTTCAATATATGTAGTCCGCGCGTTTTTAGCCTCATTAGTTAATAGAAGGGGGCTTGTTCCATCCGTTAAAGCTTCATAAGCCTCAACAGGATTATCTTCATAATGAGAAAGGACATTCCAGATTCTGCTATTGCCGACACCAAAACACTCGACAAGCCAAAGCCAATACATAGTATTATCCATAATAACATCCTCTCTTTATTTTGACATTTCCCATAAAATAATTGTAGCTGCAGTTGCAGCGTTAAACGACTCTATACTTCCATGCATCTTTATAGTGAATTTATCGTCACATAAAGCTATATCATCCTGTGAAAGACCGTTTCCTTCATTTCCGATAACAGCGGCAACTCCGCCTGAAAAATCACAATCCGTAAGACTTTTAGCGGATTTGTCGACAACCGCGGCATAAGATATTATACCTTTTGACTTTAAAGCTGGGATTGTTTCGGGAAAGGTGCTCTCAATTATTTTAATTCTAAAAATAGAACCCATTGTTCCGCGTATAACCTTTGGGTTATACAAATCGCAGCAATTGCAGAGAATTACGCCGTCAATACCCAAAGCGTCAGCGGTTCTTATTACAGTGCCCACATTTGACGGATCCTGCAAAGAATTTAAAACAGCATATTTCTTTCCGCTTTCAATAAAGTTATTTATACCTGTATTATCCAACATTTTGCATATTGCAAAAACGCCTTGAGTATTTACAGTATCGCAAAGCCACTGCCCAAGCTCGTCTGAAATATTCATAATTCTTCCGGAAAAATGAGATATCTGCTCTGCGAATTTTTTTTGAGCAGATTCGGTTAAAAAAAGAATCTCAATTTTGTCAATAACAGCAGAATCAAAACAAAGCCTTGCTCCTTCAAGAACAAACAAACCTCTGTCTTTTCTGGTCTTCTTGCTTTCGGATAGCTTTCGATAAAGCTTTATTGAAGGATTATCCTTTGAAGATACCAGTTCGGATTTTTTCATCAAACGCTCCCTCTCAATGCTTAAATCGTATATTTTTTATCGGGTAAAAAAACGGCAAAAAGTCAGAAGTATTTTTTACTCCTGACTCTTATCAGCTGTAAATTAAAGTGCCGCCTTTGCCTGCTCAACAATTGAAGTAAAGCCTGCAGGATCATTGATTGCAATTTCTGAAAGCATCTTACGGTTAAGTGTAATTCCTGCTTTTTTAAGACCATTCATAAGTGTTGAATAGTTCATTCCATTCATCTTTGCGGCAGCAGAAATTCTTGATATCCAGAGCTGTCTGAATTCGCGCTTCTTCTGCTTTCTTCCGATATAAGCATAGCTTCCGGATTTCATTACCGCCTGCTTAGCCATCTTAAAGTGTTTGCTCTTGCTGCCCCAATAGCCCTTTGCGAGCTTGAGAGTCTTATTTCTTCTCTTGCGAGTCATCATTGCTCCCTTAACACGAGCCATAATATTCTACCTCCGTATAATTGATTTAGTTCTCAATGCTTACTTGTAAGGAAGCATTTCCTTAATTGCAGCTACATTTGTTCCATCGGCAAAACCGCCAACGCGAAGATGTCTCTTACGCTTTGTAGCCATCTGATTGAGTCTGTGTCTCTTGTTTGTGTGCTGATACTTTACCTTACCGTTTTTAGTAAGCTTAAAGCGCTTCTTTGCACCGGAATGTGTCTTTAACTTTGGCATTGTATTTTCCTCCCTTATTTTGATGATTTCGGTGTGATAAACATTACAAGGGCGCGTCCCTCTGGCTTAATTGGCTTATCAACAACACCGAACTCAGTACAAGCTTCTTTAAAGCGTTCAAGCAATTCTTCACCAAGATGCGGATGTGCAATTGCACGCTTTTTGAAACGAACAGAAACCTTTATTTTGTCGCCGCCTTGCAAGAATTTGATAGCTTGGCTTACTTTAGTTTCAAAATCATGAGTGTCGATGCTGGAAAACATTCTTATTTCCTTTACTTCAACAACCTTTTGATTTTTTCTTGCTTCCTTTTCGCGCTTTGACTGCTCGAACAGATATTTTCCGTAATCCATTATTCTGCAAACGGGCGGAACAGCATTAGGTGAAATCTTAACAAGGTCAAGGTCGCTTTCTTCGGCAAGTTTAAGAGCTTCTTTTGCAGAAACAATGCCAATCTGAGCACCATCCGCCCCAATTAGGCGAATTTCCTTATCTCTGATTTCTTCGTTGATCTCAAGTTCCTTTTCTTTAGTACTGATAGTGAAGCACCTCCGTAACATCAAAACCAATTATAAAAATTTGAGCGCGAACAGTCCGTTCACGCTCATAACTCAAGTTCTACACACATCAAAATGTATATCTCTTTCTGTTATTTACCCAAGTCGCTCATAGGCGCTAAGGTGAGAACGAATTGTTCTGCTTTGTTTTACTCGTATATTATACACTCTGTAAAGAGTCTTGTCAAGTACTTTTTTAAAATTTTTCTCAAAAAATTTCCTTAAAGAACAAAATCAGATATTTTTTCGACGCTTTCGGCAATAAAATCCGCTCCTGCCAAAACAAATTCTTCCATATTTCCGTATCCGTAGAGAACAGCCACAGATTTTATTTCATTTTCTTTAGCCCCTAATATATCATATTTTCTATCCCCGACCATAACAGAATTTTCTCTGTCATTACCGCATTTTTTTAAAACTTCCGAAATAATATCGGATTTGTTGCAAAATTTTCCTTCAAGGTCGCTACCTACAACTATATCGAAATATTTTCTTATATCAAAATATTCAAGTATCTTCTCTGTATGAACAATCGGTTTTGATGTAGCAACGCAAAGCCTTTTACCCTCGTCGTGCAATTTTCTCAACAGTTCATCTATACCATCGTATAAGCGATTTTCAAAAATACCCTTATCTGCATATCTTTCACGGAATTTTTTTGTTGCATCAAATGCTTTTGCAATGGCTGCGCTAATCTTGTTTAAATTAAACTCCGTAACCTCGCCGTCTCGCTTTACTACTTCAAACATATTTTTCCATCCTTTCATCGCGCATCTTTCCATAACTTGGA
>CAMGJS010000194.1 GCA_946056455.1 uncultured Clostridia bacterium
AAATTATCTTAAATTAGCGGAAAAAGAAGAATTAAAGGTTCTGATTTATATTACATACAACATCAACCGCAAATGTTCCGTTGCAGAAATTGCAGAATTTTTGGACATTTCAGAAGAAGCGGTTGAGGACTCTCTTTTATTCTGGAAAGAAAGAGGAGTTCTTTCAAACGGCAAGGAGAATACCGTCACCGTTGCCGTAAAAGAAGAAAAGAAAGAAGAAGCTCCTAAGCCTCGGATAAAAACAACCGAGAGAAAAGAGCTTACCCCCTCGGAAATCGCCGAGAGGATAACAAATTCCGAGGAGATACGCTTTCTTTTTGAAAAGGCGGAGAATATCTGTTCAAGAATGTTGACGCACACCGACCAGCGCGCTCTGGTATGGATACACGACTATATGGGGCTTTCATCCGATGTTATCATAATGCTTTTACAGCATTGCCGTGAGGTCGACAAGCTTTCGGCAAGCTACATAGAATCTGTCGCTAAAAGCTGGTGCGAAAAAGGAATAACCGACGCAAAGTCCGCCGAAGAAGAAATTGCAAGAATGAGCAGATTTGAAATCTTTTCAAGAAAAATCAAGCGCATTTTCGGCATTGAGGCACGAAACCTCAGCACAAAGGAGAAAAATTTTGCAGAAAAGTGGCTTTGCGATGATTTCTCGGAAGAACTGATAAGCTATGCCTTTGACAAGAATATTGACGCTACGGGCAAGCTTTCCTTTGCTTACATCGACAAGATACTTGCAAGCTGGAAGGAAAAGGGATATACCGACAGAGAAAGCGTTGAAAAGGGCGAAAGTGAAAACAAGCCCGAAAGCAAAGGCTACAAGGTAAAGAAAACCTACGACTACGACACTCTTGCGCAGATAGCGCTTAATTCGGGAGGAAACAATGAGTAACGCTATTTTTGACGAAGCAATGAGAATTATCGGCGACAGCAGAAAAAAAGCCGAAAGAATATCCGAGGAGCGAAAAGCCGAGGTTGAAGAAAAAATAATTGGGCTTAAAGAGCTTAACAACAAGCTTTCTTCGACCGTATGCGAGCTGACAAAGGTGATTATATCAAAAAGCGATAACGCGGAAAGTCAGATTGAAAAGATAAAGAGAACGAACATTGAAACTCAGAATATGAGAAACGGACTTCTCACATCAAACGGCTACCCCGCCGATTATCTTATGCCACAGTATTCCTGCAAAAAATGCTCGGACACGGGTTTTGTTGACGGAAAAAGGTGCGATTGCCTTGAAAAGCTTGTCGAAAAGCTTAAAATTGACAAGCTCAATGAAAATTCAAGCATAAGTATGTATAGCTTTGCGGATTTTAAAACCTCGTATTACGATGGCAAGGCGGCTGAAACGATGACGAAAATCTTAGGCTTTTGTCAGAGATATGCCGCTAATTTCACAAAACAGTCCGAAAGCCTTTTTATGTGCGGAGAAACGGGGCTCGGAAAGACGCACCTTTCGCTTTCTATCGCAAAGGAGGTCATAGCAAGAGGCTACAATGTAGCCTATGACTCGATAATAAACTACATTAACGAGATTGAAAGAGAACACTTCGGAAAGAGCGATAATGACACGCTTTCGGCGATAACCTCTGTCGACCTTTTAATTCTTGATGACCTGGGGGCAGAATTCAACAGTCCGTTTTATAATTCGACGGTTTATAACATTATAAACACGAGGATAAACAAGCGTTTGCCCACAATTATCAGCTCAAATCTGACAAGCGACGCCGTTGCGGAAAGATACGACGACCGCATAGCATCGAGGATTTTCGGGGAGTACACCTATCTTCGTTTTGTGGGTGACGATGTCCGTCAGATTAAAAAGATAAAAAAATCTTGATTTATTGAAAATTTATGATATAATAGAGTATATATCTCTTTTCAGGAGGTTCTTATGGACATTACAGTAAACAAGAAAAAAGACCAATTTTTGCAGGTTCTTCACGAAACTCAGCTTAGCCGTATATTTGAATTCAGAATGACGGACGACGATGTTGTTTTCCGTTCAATTCAGCCGATGAAGGAAAGCGTTCCCTCACAGATTCTTTTCAGACTGGACAAGTCGATATACAACGATTGTATGGTAACATTCGGTGCTCTTGACAACAAGAAGAAGAGAACAAAGGTGCTTGAGCTTATGAATCAGCTCAACTCATACAACAGAGTGTGCAAATACTGCATAAGCGAAAATGACGACCTTTATTTCACCTATACTTATGTTGCCGAGCCTGACAACTTCGACCCCAAGCTGTTCCTCACTCTCGGAACTCAGCTTTACAAGGATTTTGTTGAAAATCAGTATAAGAAGTTTGAAGCTATTCTGTAAGAAAAAATTACCCGTTCACTAAAATGTGAACGGGTTTTTCTTTGCTATAATATAAAGCAGATAAGCCCACTGCAACCCTCGTTGATAATTCTTTCAAGGGTTTCCTGCAATTTAAGCCTTGCCTCAACGGGCATATGATAAAGCTTGTTGTGAAGTCCCTCGTTGACAAGGTCGTCAAGGGACTTTCCGAAAATGTTGCTTTCCCAGATTTTCTGAGGGTTATCCTCAAACTCTTTGAGAAGATACATAACAAGCTCTTCGGACTGCTTTTCGCTTCCGACAATGGGAGCGACTTCGGTATTTATCGTCGCTTTCATAATGTGAAAGCTGGGTGCGCTGGCTTTGAGCCTTACTCCGTATCGTCCGCCCTGTTTCATAATTTCAGGCTCTTCAAGGGACATTTCCCCAATAGACGGCATAACTATTCCGTAGCCCGTTGCTTCCGCCTCTTTGAGTGCGCTTTCAATCTTTACATACTCGTCTTTTATTCTTGTAAGGTCTTTGAGAATAGGCAGAAGGTCGCTTTCGGACTTCATATCTATGCCCGTTTCTTCGCTGATGATTTCATAGAAAAGCGAGTCGCCCAATTACTTGAGCAGAAATCAACTTAGTTTTTTTAGAAATTTCAGTTTCTTCCGCAACAATCTTTTCCACCTTATCCAAATCCAAAATTG
>CAMGJS010000195.1 GCA_946056455.1 uncultured Clostridia bacterium
AGACCTTTTCCGCCTTTTTCTATGTACTCGACAACTCTTCCGCTCTGAATGTAGTGCTTGAAACCGTCGGGGCAGATGATATTGAGTACAGCCTCACCCGAATGTCCGAAAGGGGTATGTCCCAAATCGTGACCTAAAGCAACAGCTTCGGTGAGGTCTTCATTGAGCCTTAGTCCTCTTGCTATGGTTCTTGCAATCTGTGCAACTTCAAGAGTGTGGGTGAGCCTTGTGCGGTAATGGTCGCCCTCGGGAACAAGAAAAACCTGAGTTTTCTGTTTAAGCCTTCTGAACGAGTTTGAATGGATTATTCTGTCGCGGTCTCGTTGAAAATCAGTTCTCAGCGGACATTTTTCTTCAAAAACGGCACGCTTTCCGCTCTCGGAAGAAAAGCAGGCGCTTTTGCAGAGCATTGTGTGTTCAAGCTTTTCATACCGTTCTCTGACTGTCGGCATAAAATCCCCCCAAAAAAATCATTTTAATGTGCAATCATAAATAATATACTCAAAAGACGGCAAAAAGTCCTTTATTTTTTAAACAGTTTTGTATGAATAAATAAAAGTGCATACCAAAAAGTACGCACTTTTATGCAAAATCTTCAAAAAGTTCAATATCTTTTGTTATCATAACCGCTCCGTTAGAGGTGTCTGTCAGTTTTTTTGCCAGAGCGTCAAACTGTTCGCTCCGAACAAGCAGGGTAAGGGTGACATTATCGGCAAAAACGGTGTCCAGAAGCTTTATCTCAAATTCGGGAAGAATATAGTTTATCTTGCCGTAAAGGTTGTAATCCACTGAAAAAGATACCTTATAGCAGGAGCACATCTTCATTCTTTCGGCGGCGTCAACGGCAATTTTCGCCGCGTGGGAGTATGCTCTCACAAGTCCTCCTCCGCCAAGAAGAATTCCGCCGAAATACCTTGTGACGACAACGCATATATCGGTGAGATTTTCTTTTCTTATCACCTCAAAAACGGGAACTCCCGCAGTGCCTTGCGGCTCGCCGTCATCGCTGTAACGGGATATGTTTCCGTCACGGAGAATATAGGCGTATACATTGTGCGTTGCTTTGCGGTGCTTTGCACGGATTTCTTCTATAAAAGCGACAGCCTCATCGTTTGTCGTTACGGGAGCGATATAGCCTATAAATTCCGATTTGCGCTCGATAAACGAAGCCTCGGCCCGACCTTTTATTGTTTCGTAGTTCATCTTTTCAACCTCATAAAAACAATGGGCGGATAAAAAATCCGCCCTTTGCATTACTTGTCCATATTGAAACGCTTCTTAAATCTGTCAACTCGTCCGCCTGTGTCAACAAGCTTCTGCTTACCTGTATAGAAGGGGTGGCACTTTGAGCAGATTTCAACCTTGATGTCCTTCTTTGTGGAAGATGTTTCGATTACATTTCCGCAGGCACAAGTGATTGTTGTAGGCTCATAGTTAGGATGAATTCCGTCTTTCATTTGCGTAAAGCTCCTTTCTGTAAGTGTAATATGATTACATAGCAGCCCATCATACAACACAGACAGTAGTGCTATGGAAAAATCATTGCCTTGATATTATATCACAAAGAAAATGATAATGCAAGACTTTTTTAAAAATTTTTCAATTTACGACAAAACCCAGTATGTAACGACTTCTTCATCATTAAAGGTGACAGTATATCTTCCGCTCTCGGTTTTATATACATAAGTCGCCTTTGCGGTATTTTCAAGCTTTTTTTCAGTTCCGACAGCACCTCTGACTTCGCTTAGCGTACTTCCCACGCCGAAACCATCGGGTGCCTGCCATTCGGTCGATGAAACAGAGTTGAGCTTTTTATCCGATGTGAAGAAAAGCTGACCGCCGTAAAGCTGTATTCTTGAAACTTTGCCGTCGCTTTCCGACACGGTATAGACAACATCTTTTTCGTCAAGATACGCCGCAATATCGTCATAATCGGAGCCTAACGGATATGTACTGAGCATTTCGGTATAGATTGAATAATTATGTGAACGGCTTATTCTTCCTTCCTCGACTTTATCACCGCCGCCCTTGCAGGAGGAAAGCGCCGAAACCGCAAAGAGTATTACGGAAACAATGAGCAAGGAAACGCCGCATTTTTTCAGCACCGCCATAATGCTACCTCTAATTTAAAATCCGAGAATTTTCTTGAAATCTTCCGAGATAGTCTCTTCAAGCGAGAGAGCTTCTTCTCTTGTTTCGCCTATCGTTGTGTAATAAGCCTTGATTTTCGGTTCTGTTCCCGACGGACGAATAATAACGCTTGCGTCACAGGAAAGTCTGAACGATAATACATCGGACTTGGGCAGAGTAAGAGCAACCTTTCCGCCGTTTACATAGTCGTATTCAATGCTGTTCTTGTAGTCGGCAAGCTTTACAACGGTAAGTCCGCCGATAGTTTTCGGTGTGTTTTCACGAAGGTCTGCCATAATTTCAGCCATTCTCTGCATTCCTGCCGCACCTTCGCAGGTAAAGCTCTTCTGTGTGTGAACAAAGTTGCCGTATTTTTTATACATAGCGTCACGCGCTTCAAGAAGAGATATACCCTTTGTGCGATAGAATGCCGCCATTTCGCATATAAGCATAGAAGCTACAACAGCGTCTTTATCGCGGACATAAGAGCCTGCAAGATAACCGTAGCTTTCTTCAAAGCCGAAGATAAAGCGGTTGTCCTCGTTTTTCTGTTCAAGGAAGCCTATCTGTTCGCCGATGAACTTGAAGCCCGTGAGGACTTCTATCATTCTTACGCCGTATTTTTCACAAATTCTTGTTGCAATGTCGGTTGAAACTATTGTCTTTACTGCAACAGGGTCCTGAGGCATTGTTCCGAGAGCGGTTCTTTCTGCACAGATATATTCAAGCAGAAGTCCGCCGACTTCATTGCCAGAAAAGAGAACATATTCTCCGCTGGGTGAGGGAACAGCAATTCCTACACGATCGCAGTCGTGGTCTTTCGCAAGAAGTATGTCTGGCTTCACGCTTTCACAAAGCTGTAAGCCGTAAGCA
>CAMGJS010000196.1 GCA_946056455.1 uncultured Clostridia bacterium
TCTTGAATATTCGTCCGTGGGTTCTTTCATAGTAAACTCAACGGTGTATGTTTTCATCTCGGTGTCTATTTCAACCCATTCTTCAACATAGGGAGTGTACTCTCCGCCGTTTTTCTGAATTCTGAACTGAAATCTTCTCGGCTCCGTTGAACGCATATCAAAGGTACAACGATAAACCCCGCCCTCATATACGGGGATAATATCCTGATAAAGCTGAACGCCGTATTCAACGGTACCCGTGTTCGTTATGCCAAGGTGCAACTCGCCGTTTTCAGAGGCAGGCGCGCTCGAAAATCCGCCTGAGAAAAATGTGCCCCACTTGAATGTGTTGACATCAAATGTTCCGTTCTGCACAAGCGGGACTGCTTCCTCGGGCTCTGTTGTCGGGGCAGTTGTTTCTGTCACCGCAGGCTCTGTTACATCGGGTGTGTCAGGCTCTGTCGGGAGCTTTGAACAGCCCGTCATTGCAATAATTGCAACAGCAAGGAAAAAAGCTGTGATTTTTTTCATATTTTCAAGTCCTTTTCAAAAAAAGTATACAAAATAATTATATTATGCATTTTGCTCTATGTCAATGCAAAAAATGTGAATATTTAAAGGAATTAATGCCTTATTATTACAGCATTTCTATATTATGGAAATACGCTTTGTCTGCAATGTCAAATATTATAAAAAAGATATTGCAAAAATATGCTAAATATGTACTTTTAACTATTGTTAAAAATGACTAAAAGGTGTATAATATTTTTGACTGTCGAAGGGAGAATTTCAATGCTTAAACTTGCCCGTTATCTTAAAAAATATCTGAAAGAGGTTATTATAGGTCCGTTGTTCAAGCTCACCGAGGCTGTTTTCGAGCTTATCGTTCCTCTTGTTATGGCTAAAATAATAGATGTCGGAATAAAAAATGCCGATAAGCCTTATATTCTAAAAATGGGCGGAGTAATGGTGCTTTTGGGCGTTGTGGGACTTTGTTGTGCCCTTGTCTGTCAGTATCTTGCGTCAAAAGCGTCCCAGGGGATAGGAACAGACCTTCGCAACGATGTTTTTGCAAAAATCAGCTCCCTTTCTTATTCAAAGCTTGACAAATTCGGCTCTGCGTCGCTTGTTAACAGAATTATCTCCGATGTCAATCAGTTACAGCTTGCCGTTGCGATGCTCATAAGACTTGTTGTAAGAGTGCCTTTTCTCATTATCGGAGCAACGGTTATGGCATTTTCGATAAACGCGAAGCTTGCTGTGATTTTTGTTGTGATAATTCCGCTTGTTGCGCTTTCTTTGTATCTTGTTATGAGCCGTTCTGTGCCTTATTATAAGCGAATACAGAAAAATCTTGACGGCATTTCGGGCATTGTCAGAGAAAACCTCAACGGAGTAAGAGTTATAAGAGCATTTTCGGGGCAGGAGCGTGAAATGGAGCGTTTCGGCAAAGCTGCAAATACCCTTATGAGAGAAAATATAAGGGTAGGAAGAATTTCTGCGGTACTCAACCCCGTGTGCTATGTTATACTTAACTTTGCTATTATCGCAATTTTATATTTTGGCGGACAAAGAGTGTATGACGGCTCTGTTTCTCAGGGTGATATTATCGCCCTTGTAAACTATATGACGCAGATTTCACTTGCTCTTGTTGTTTTTGCAAACCTTGTCGTTATCTTCACAAAGGCGGGAGCGTCCGCCGCAAGAGTGAATGAAATTCTTGACGAAACTCCCGATATTGCCGACGGCGAAGGAGCGTCAGAAGTTGAGGGCGCACCTGCAATAGAATTCAAGAATGTATATTTTGATTACGGCAATAACGGAGAATACGAACTTTCAGATCTTTCATTCTCAATCGCAAAGGGCGAAACCATAGGAATAATAGGCTCAACGGGTTCAGGCAAAAGTACCCTTATCAACTTAATTCCAAGATTTTATGACGCGGCTATGGGCGATGTTCTTGTCGACGGAGTGAATGTCAAAGAATATAAGCTTGAAGAGCTGAGAAAGAAGATAGGAGTAGTTCCACAGAAATCCTCTCTCTTTTCGGGAACAGTTGCCGAAAACCTCACAATAGGAAACGAAAACGCAAGTGAAGATGTGCTTAAAAAGGCAGTAAGAATTGCTCAGGCTGAGGACATCATAGAGCGTATGCCGAAAGGGTTTGACACCTTTATTGCAGAGGGAGGAAGAAACCTTTCGGGCGGTCAGCGACAGAGGCTCACCATAGCGAGAGCGCTTGTCTGCGAACCTCAGATACTTATTCTTGACGACAGCTCGTCAGCGCTCGACTATGTGACCGACCTTAATCTTCGTAAGGCAATAAAAGAAGAAACCGACAATATGACCGTTCTCATAGTATCTCAGAGAGCGGCGGCAATAAAGAGCGCCGACAGGATAATCGTTCTTGACGAAGGAAGAATTGCCGCAATAGGCAAGCACGAGGAGCTTCTTAAAACCTCCGATGTTTACATTGAAATCTGTAAATCCCAGGAGGTGCTCAACTGATGAACAAGAAAACCTTAAAAAGACTTCTTTCTTATGTAAAGCCGTATACACCCCTTGCGGTACTTGCATTTATTCTTGCCGCTGTGGGAGTATCTCTCACCCTTACAGCACCTATAATCATAGGTAAAGCCGTCGACTGCGCAGTAGGCGTGGGCGAAGTTGACTTTGCAAAAATGCTGGATTATATCGTCATACTCGTTTTTGTTGTTTTAGGGACAGCTCTTGCAAACTGGGCACTCGGCTTTGTTATGAACAAAATCTCTCACGGAACGGTAAGGGATATAAGAACAGAGGCTTTTGCAAAATTTTCAAGACTTCCTTTGAGCTATATTGACCATACCCCCAAGGGTGATACAATGTCCGTCATCATCTCGGATGTCGACAGCATATCGGACGGTATCATTCAGGGTTTTACACAGCTTTTTACAGGTATTGCAACAATTATCGGAACATTGATTTTTATGTTCGGGATAAATGTGAAAATTG
>CAMGJS010000197.1 GCA_946056455.1 uncultured Clostridia bacterium
CTTTTTCTAATTATACCATATTTGTCAAGCATTTTTATTTGTTGACAAAATATCCTGCAAATGATAAAATCATTTTTGTAAAAATATTTTTGTGCGGAGGATATTATGAAAATCGGAATAATAGGAGCAATCGATACCGAAATAGCTTTGTATCTTGAAAATATGGATATACATACAAAAAGCGAATATATCAAGAGAACCTTTTATGAGGGAACATTCAACGGCAGAGAGGTTGTCGTCTCAGCGTCGGGAATGGGAAAGGTAAACGCTGCGGCAACGGCTCAGGCTATGATTTCCCGCTATAATGCGTATTGCATAATCGTTTCCGGGGTAGCAGGCGGAATGGACAAATCTTTACATATCGGTGACACGGTTATTGCCGATAAGGTTTACTATCACGACCTTGATTTATTCCTCTTTGAAGACCACCCGAAAGTAAAAGGCGGTTGCTTTCTCCCCGATGAAAATCTTGTGAGTGTCCTTAAAAACGCTTCTCCAAAGGAGCATAACGGAAAAATCGTTACAGGCACAGCAGTTACGGGCGATGCGTTTATAGAAACTGACGGCAGGGAAGAGATAAACGCAAAATTTTCCCCTATGTGCACCGATATGGAAACGGCGGCAATAGCTCATATCTGTTTCGTTTTCGATATTCCTTTTGCCGCAGTACGCTCAATTTCAGATACCGAAGAGGAAAGCGGTTTCGATACATTTGAAGCAAACTGCAAAAAGGCAGCAAAGTCTTCATATCTTGTCGTTGAAAGCGTAATTGAAAAGCTTTGATAAAAAAATCCGTGAATATAATTCACGGATTTTTTGCTATTCAGAGAGTACCGCCTCGCAGTACATAATAACCCCCTCATTTGCATTAGGGTGAATATGGTCAAGAAGATACCTGCTCTGAGGATTTTCATATAACTTTTCTTTGATATATCCGTTAGGGTTAATAAAAATATCGTTGTTCTGCTTTGCATATTTTTCTAACGCTGAGCAATATTCGTCATTAAGCCTTGTCTTTTCTTCAAACGATAACACAGACACCTTATCTCCGTCTGTCGAATACCAGGGCGCTATGAATATAAACCTTGCCGACGGATTTTTAACTTTTATAATTTCTTTCAGCGTCTGAATTGAATTTATAAAATCGTCCGATGTCATAGCGCATATCTCGCTGTCTCTGTATCTTACATCGTTTGTGCCTATCGCTATGACATACAGCTCTGCGTTCGGGATATTGTCCGAATTGTCGATAATGTATCTTATCGTCGCACCGCCCTTTGCAAATGCTGAAATATCGGCGTTTATGTATTCTTCCAAAGGCTCATACCAAGGGCAACCGCCGTTTTTGGTGCCCTCTGTAACGCTGTCACCGATAAAGCATACGCTTTTTGCTTTTGACACTTCTTTGAAAAATTTTCCCGACTTCATTTTTTCTGTCATATCAAGACCTCTTGTTTTTGTCCTTAAATATCCGTTCTCGTCAAAGATAAGGCTTTCCGTCACTCCCGATATATCGGGATTTATTCCGAGCGCAACGCTTGTTATTATATTGTAAGACGCTTTTGCCCGTTCAAAATCGTCGGTGCTGAACATTGATTTCAACTTGTCGTTGTTCATTATATCATATATCGGTATCGCGGAGTAATTTCCGTCAAGCTGAGCCTTAGTGTAAAGCGGAACAATTCCTCCGCCGATTATTTTCTTTGCGCTCTTGTCAATATATACATCAATAAGCATACTCGTGTCGCCCTGATTTTCTCTGTATATATTTGCAAAATTTCCGGGGCAATAGCCGATGAAAACATTTCTGCCGTTGTAATTTTCTATTTTTACAGGCTCAACAACATGAGTATGGTCTCCGAGAATAATGTCCGCTCCATACTCTTTGAATACCTCAAACCAAACTTCCTGTTCCTCATCGGGCTGATTAGAAAACTGTGTCCCGATATGCGGAAGAACTATTATAAAGTCAGGTTCAAGCGCCTTTGCCTTTTCAAAATCTTTTCTGACATTTTCTTTAAGCTTTTCAAATTCCTCTCCCTCTGTACCATAAATTACCGAGGTAAGATATGAACTTTCACCGAATGCAAGCTCATCGCGTGCCATCATATTCGTACCGTATGTATAGGCAAGAACGGCAAACTTTATTCCGTCAACCTCAACCAATCTGACATTTTCTTTTTCCTTTTCGTCTGCATTTTTATAAGAGCCGATATGTTCAATTCCAATTTTATCAAGTATGTCAACAGTTCGTTTCGCTCCTGCTATACCTTTGTCAAGCAGATGATTGTTAGCGGTTGTGACTAAGTCAAATCCTGCGTTTTTAACAGCCACTGCAAACTCGTCGGGATAATTTAGTGCAAGAGCTTTTCCGTCGTCATAATTACTTGAAGAATATCCCTCGTCCTTTCCTGCCACAGGTCCTTCAAAAACGCCTATTGCAAGGTCTGCGGACTCTATGTGCGGTCTTGCATATTCAAAAACATCGTCAAAGCTGTATTTTCCGTCTTTGTATCCTAGTTTCACCTGGTCTTCAAGCAGAATAAGGTCGCCTGCAAAGGTTATTCTTAAAGCGTTGTCAAATTTTCTTTCATCTGCTCTGCTCATAACGCGGTACATCTCATCTTCGCTTTGCATAACCGTTTCGGTCTCTTCTTCATAAACGAATACATAGTTTTTATAGTATCTTACAACTATTTCACCCACAAAGCATACAGCAACCGAAAGGGCAATAACCGATGCAATCGTTTTTGAAGTGCTTTTCTTTGTATTATCCTTGTCAAAAATTCCGACAAACCCGTTACTAACATAGTTTATCGCATTCGCCACATAATCGTTACCGAATACAAGACATATCAGCAAACATAAAGAGACGGAGGACGGTATCAGAAACTTCACGACAAATCTGTAATAATCGATGAAAATAAGGGCAACC
>CAMGJS010000198.1 GCA_946056455.1 uncultured Clostridia bacterium
AAATTAAGGCTTGAAGGAGAGATTTCATCTTTATCGGAATATTTCTTATTCTTTCTCAGAATAAGATAATTATTTTTTCCGTAAGGGTCGTATTCCCATTGCTTAACATAAAAAGGTCCGTTACTGTATGTGTTTTCAGGGTCGAGACCGTATTTTCCCTTTGTCGATAAAAACATTGACGAATTACACGGCATCGCAGGAGTTGTCGTTAAAAGTGAAAGAAAATCGGCATTAGGATAGTCAAGCTCAATTCTGAGTGAAAAATCCGATATTGCCGTTACTCCGAGTTCAGAATAATCAAGCTCACCGCTTATAATCTTCTGGGCATTTTTTATACAGATAAAGTTGTTTTTATAAGGCGAAGAAATATGCGGATTAAAAATTCTCTTGAAAGCATATTCAAAATCCTTTGCGGTAACTCTTATCTGTTCCTTTTTACTGTCGGCATTTGCCCAGTAATTATCATCACGGATGGTTATATCATAGACAAGACCGTCATCGGCTACAATATAGTCAAGTGCAAGAGCGTTTTCTATCGCTCCGTTTTCCGATACGGTAAAAAGCCCCGTATAGATATTTCTTATTACGATAAGCGATGCGGTATCAACAGCTACCTGAGGGTCTAGATTTTTAGGATCTGCGGAAAGGTCATATCTGAAAAGGTAGCCTGTTCCGTCTTTATTCTTTCCGCAAGCTGTAAAGGATAATAGCATTACAGCAAAAAGAATACAGCAAAATAGTCTTTTAAAAGGTTTGATAAAGTCACACCTCCAAAATATCACTGATTATCCAACGGCATTATTACAGGAGATTTATTTTCAAGGCTCTTCTTGACATCAAGGATACGCTGATTTGTACTTCCTCTGAACAAAAGCAAAAGAGAGCGCTGTTCTTCGATGTACGGTCCGTCAATAAGAATATCCGTCTGAGAGAGAAGTTCCGTGAATCCGTTTTCTTCATTAGCTTCTGCAAGAAGTCTTTCAAAAGTATACCCCGTATATGTCACAATATTAAGGTTATGTTCTTTAAGCTGTTTTGCAAGATATGCCAGTTGTTTTGCATATACAAAAGGCTCGCCTCCGCTGAATGTAACACCGTCGAGAAGAGGGTTTGACAGAGCTTTTTTCAGTAATATATCCGTATCTGTCACCGTTCCGCCATCATAAGGGTGAGTCTGAGGGTTATGACATCCTTTGCAATGATGAGGACAACCCTGAACAAAAATTGTAAATCTTATTCCCGGTCCGTCAACAATAGAATCGTTTGCTGTTCCTGCTATCCTGATTTCCAAATCCATCACCCCATAAACAAAGTCAAGGGCAACACCGAAACAGCAGTTGCCCTGAAACTTTATTTTTAATAATTATTCTGTGATCGAATGCTTTACTCTATCGCGTTCTTCAGCTTTTTTAGCGTCGTTAAATCTGTCAAGAGTACCTACGAGGTAACCCGTAATTCTTCTTATTCTTTCAAAATGCTGCTTGCCGTCACCCTCGTGTCTTCCGCACTTAGGACAAACATCATCAATAATACCCGTATATCCGCATACAGGGTCACGGTCAACAGGATGGTTGATAGAACCATAACCTATTCCCGACTCTTTCATACAACGGACAACCTTTTCAAATGCGTCAATATTCTTTAACGGGTCGCCGTCAAGCTCAATATAACTGATATGTCCTGCATTTGTAAGAGCATGATAAGGAGCTTCAATCTTTATTTTTTCAAATGCACTGATATTGTAATAAACGGGAACATGGAAAGAATTCGTATAGTACTCTCTGTCGGTAACACCCTCGATAACACCGTATTTTATTTTATCGATATTAACAAATCTGCCTGAAAGACCCTCAGCAGGAGTTGCAAGAAGAGTGAAGTTCATTCCTGTTCTCTTGCTCTCTTCGTCCATTCTTTCTCTCATATGGGTTACAATTTCCAAGCCAAGCTCGCGAGCTTCCTCAGATTCGCCGTGATGAACACCGATAAGAGATTTAAGGCACTCTGCCAGTCCGATAAATCCAACAGAAAGTGTACCGTGCTTGAGAACCTCTCCTACCTCGTCATCGGGTTTAAGCTTATCAGAGTCAATCCACACTCCTTGTCCCATAAGGAACGGGAAATTACGAACCTTCTTCTGAGCCTGAATTCTGTATCTTGCTTTAAGCTGGTCAATAACAAGTTCCATCATATCATCAAGCTTTTCAAAGAACAAACCTACATTTCCGTCGGATTCGATTGCAAGACGAGGAAGATTGATAGAAGTAAAGCTTAAATTTCCTCTTCCCGTAACAATCTGACGAGTCTTGTCGTAATTATTGCCGATAACTCTTGTACGGCAACCCATATATGAAACTTCTGTGTTGTAGTCGCCTTCTTTATAATACTGAAGGTTGAAAGGAGCGTCAATAAACGAGAAGTTCGGGAAAAGTCGTTTTGCAGATACTCTGCATGCAAGCTTGAATAAATCATAGTTAGGGTCGCCCGGATTATAATTTATTCCCTCTTTTACTTTAAATATGTGTATCGGGAATATGGGCGTCTCGCCATTACCAAGTCCTGCTTCGTTGGCAAGAAGAACATTCTTTATTACCATTCTGCCCTCAGGCGAAGTATCTGTACCATAATTGATTGAGCTGAACGGAACCTGAGCGCCCGCTCTCGAATGCATTGTGTTAAGGTTATGAATAAGCGCTTCCATAGCCTGATATGTTGCATGGTCTGTTGCGTTAAGCGCTTTATTGATAACGCGCTTTGCATCCTCAGAAGAAATTTCAAGCTTTTCGCAAAGAGTCTTTTCTGTAAACGCAAGACCTTCTTCGTCAAGAATATGCTCTCTTTCCTTAATATAATCTTTAAGAACGGATTTTACGCCTTCAATGTCCTTTCCTTCAAAAAGAATATCGCCGGAAGTAGGAGTTTCAAAACCG
>CAMGJS010000199.1 GCA_946056455.1 uncultured Clostridia bacterium
AGTGCGTCATAAACAGCCATAAGCGTTCTCTGCATTTCGTCGTCCTTTTCAGATTTGACGGAAAATGTCATTGTCTGTTCGTTCATCATAATCCCTCCTAAAAAGCAGAATGCTCTCGCTATCCGTTATTATACCCCAAAGAGTGCAAAAAAACAATAGAAAAATTACAAATTGGTTACAATTCACAATTTTTGTGCAGAAATTTTGTTATATAAAAATCAAAGGACGGTGAAGTTCCGTCCTTTGATATATGAGTATTCAAAAATATTTATGCTCTCAGCTCTGCGCCGAATTCTGTCATAGCTTTGAGAATTCTCTTCATAGCGGCGTCCGCCTGCTCGTCGGTCAATGTTCCGTCGTGAGAACGCATTGAGATTGAGAACGAAACGCTCTTTTTGCCGACAAGTATCTGCGCTCCGCGATAGACATCGAAAAGCGTAACCTTTTCAAGTATTCCTCCGACAGCCTTTTTGATTGCCTTTTCAAGCGTTGCAACAGGTATGCTGTCATCGCAGACGATTGAGAGGTCACGGGTTGTTGCAGGGAACTTGGGCAGAGGCTTATATGTCTTTTCGGTTGTCGAAACGCTCATCATCTCAGGGATAAGGAGCTTTGCAACATAAGCCTTGACGCCTATCTCATAGTTTTCAAGGGTTTCGGGGTGAAGCTCTCCCATAATGCCGAGAACCACATCTCCCTTTGTTACAACTGCGCTTCTTCCGGGGTGGAAAGCGGTGTATTCCGCAACGGGACAATTTTCGTCGCAAGCGGTAACATCGTAGTCATAAACGCCCATTTCTTCCATAATCTCATCCACTGCGCCCTTGATGTCATAGAAGTCGATACCATCGCCGTACATTCCGATAGCAAGTCTTGCAGGCTCATCGGGGAGCTCTTTTCCCTCAACGGGAAGATACTCGTTGCCGATTTCATAAAGTCTTGCCTCTGCGTTGCGGTAGTTGTAGTTTCTTGCAAGGACTTCACACATTGACGGGATAACCGATGTTCTCATTACAGAGGTATCCTCGCCGAGAGGGTTTGTGATAACAACCGTCTTGCGAAGAGGTGAATTTTCGGGAAGTCTTATCTTGTCAAAATACTTGGGAGAAACGAATGAATAGGTCGAGATTTCGTTGCAGCCTATTGAAAGCATTGTTCTTTCAAGCTTTCTTGTATATTTCTGTTCGGGTGTAAGCTTTGCTTGTGCAATGCCTCTTATTATTGTAGGCTTGATATTGTTATAGCCGTAAATTCTTGCGACTTCTTCGGCAATATCCGCCTTGCACTCAATGTCAATTCTCCACTTGGGAGCGTACGCTCTGCCGTCCCTGACTTCAAAGCCCAGAACGCTGAGATACTTTATCATATCGCTTTCGGGGATGTCTGTTCCGAGGAAGGAGTTTATCCACTTGCTGTCAAATTCTACGGACTTCGGTGTCTTGTCGGAATAATCCTTGTCGATTATCTTGTTGACAACCTCGCCTGCGCCGAGCATTTCAACAAGCTCGCACGCTCTCATAAGAGCGTCAAGGCAGTTCTGGGGGTCAAGACCTTTTTCAAAGCGCGATGAAGCGTCTGTTCTCATTCCGAGCTTCTTTGCAGTAGTTCTTACGGAAGCGCCGTCAAAGCAAGCCGCCTCGAAAACAACGGTGGTTGTGTCGTCCATAATTCCGCTGTATTCTCCGCCCATAACGCCTGCAACGGCAACGGGCTTTTCAGCGTCGCATATAACGAGCATTTCTTCGGAGAGTTCTCTCTCAATTCCGTCAAGAGTTGTTATCTTTTCGCCCTTATCGGCGTTTCTTACAACAATCTTTCCACCCGAAACATAACGAAGGTCGAAAGCGTGCATAGGGTGACCGTATTCAAGCATAACATAGTTTGTTATATCGACAAGGTTGTTGATAGGTCTTACTCCGCAACCGCGAAGTCTTTCTCTCATCCAACGGGGTGAGGGTTCGATTTTTACATTCTTGACAAGTGCGGCGGCATATCTTGAACAAAGCTTTGTGTTCTTGACTTCAACCGAAAGTGCGCTGTCAATATCGCCGTCTACTCCTTTATAAGCAGGCTTTTTAAGGTCAACGGGGACATTGAAGGTCGCTCCCGCTTCTCTTGCAAGTCCGATAACGGACATACAATCGGGGCGGTTTGAAGTAATTTCAAACTCAACGCAGGTATCATTAAAGCCTATCGCCTCGCGGATATCCTCGCCGATTGTAAGAGGCTTGCAGTCTTTTTCTTCCTGCAAAACAAAGATGCCGTCCTCAATAGCATAAGGAAAATCGTGAACGGTAAGTCCGAGTTCACCGAGTGAACAAAGCATACCGTTGCTTTCCACTCCACGAAGCTTGCCTTTTTTGATTTTTACTCCCTTGGGCAAAGTTGAGCCGTCAAGCGCAACGGGAACAATCTCTCCTCCGTGGATATTCTGCGCGCCCGTTACTATCTGAATAGGCTCGCCCTTGCCCACATCTACCTGACAAACAACAAGGTGGTCGGAATTTTCGTGAGGTACAACGGAAAGGACTTTGCCGACAACGACATTAGAAATCTCACTGCCCTCTGTATCAAAGCGTTCAACCTTTGAACCGCTCATTGTCATATCATAACAGAATTTTTTTATAGGCTCATCGACTTTGACATAATCGGAAAGCCATCTCATAGATAAATCCATTTTATTTTCCTCCCTTAAAACTGTTCAAGAAAACGAAGGTCGTTTTCATAAAGAAGGCGCATATCGGTTATGCCGAAACGGCGCATTACTATTCTTTCAAGACCTACTCCGAATGCAAAACCACTGTAAACCTCAGGGTCTATTCCGCAACCTTCAAGCACCTTGGGATGAACCATTCCCGCACCGAGGAGTTCGACATATCCCTCGTTCTTGCCAAGCGGACAACCTGCCC
>CAMGJS010000200.1 GCA_946056455.1 uncultured Clostridia bacterium
TATGCAAACCAGTATACAAAACCCTTTAACGAAATAAGCGGAGTTATCACCGAGTTGCAGGCGGCTTTTGCGGGCGCCGAGAGAGTTTTTGCTCTGCTTGACGAAAAAGAAGAAGAACCCGACGACGCTCTGCCTTCACTTGAAAACTGCGACGGCACAGTATCCGTCGAGAATGTTTACTTCTCTTATGACAAGAACATTCCTCTTATCGAGAATTTCAACCTTAATGTAAGCCCCGGTCAGCGTGTTGCGATAGTGGGACCAACGGGTTGCGGAAAGACCACTCTCATAAATCTTCTTATGCGCTTTTATGATGTTGACAAGGGCAGAATTGTTGTCAGCAAAAAGGACATAACAGAGATTACAAGAGACAGCCTGCGTTCTTCCTATGGAATGGTTTTACAGGAAACCTGGCTCTTTAAGGGAACAATCCGCGAAAATATCGCATACGGGGCGGACAATCCCACCGACGAGGAAATCATCGAGGCGGCAAAGACCGCTTATGCCCACAGCTTTATTAAGCGACTTCCGCAAGGCTATGACACTGTTATTTCCGACGATGACGAAAATATCTCTCAGGGGCAGAAACAGCTTCTTTGCATAGCAAGGGTAATGCTGATAAAGCCGCGTATGCTTATTCTTGACGAGGCAACCTCGTCTATCGACACAATGACGGAAATAAGAGTTCAGAAGGCGTTCAACAAGATAATGAACGGCAGAACAAGCTTTGTTATCGCACACCGACTTTCCACTATCAAGGAGGCTGACGCCATTCTTGTTATGAAGTCGGGAAAGGTGATAGAAATAGGCACTCACGATGAGCTTCTTGCAAAAAAAGGCTTTTATTACGAGCTTTACAACAGCCAGTACAAGCAGGCATAAATTTACACAAGCCTACGGTTTTTAACCGTTGACTTATAAATATTTTTTCATCACAAGGAGGAAAATGAAATGAGCAAAAAATCAAAGATTGTGCTCGGAATCGTTATCGCGGCGGTTGTCGTCGTGGTGGCGGTAATCGCTGTGGCGGTGCTTGCACTTTCACAGCAGGAGAAAGCGCCGTTTGTCAACAACACGGTTCTTTCAAAGGGGAATGTAAGCAACTCGATTTCTGCGACGGGAAAGGTAGAGAGCAACAGCACTTCTTATGTGCACTCTTCCGCAACCTACGAAATCGAAGAGGTCAATGTTGAAGTGGGCGACAAGGTAAATGTGGGGGATATACTTTGCACCATCGACGACTCCTCGATAAAAACGCAGATAGCTATTGCCGAATCAAACCTTAAAAGCGCAAGTATGTCGACTTACAACAACCTGCAGACCGCCGAGAGAAGATATAAAGAACTTCTCGCCGTTGCAGAGGGCAACGATAACGCTTCTTCAACTCAGGTTTCTATTACCAACGCAAAAAATAATCTCGACAACGCTCAGAAGGCTTATGACAAAGCAAAAGAGCAGTACGAGGATATGAGAAAGAACGCAACCTATGCAAGCGCAAAGGCAACAGCCGACAGCGCTTACGACGCTCTCAGGATAGCCGCTTCGGATTATAACGACGCACTTGAAAAGGTTGGACTTGTGCCCGTTTATGATGTTGAGGGCAATTACATAGGTCAGACTTACGGCGGAGAATATTCAAGAGGAAAAATAGCATATTACGAACAGCTTGTCGCAGAGTCGAGAGAATATGTCTATAACGACCCTGACAACGAAAGACTTCAGAAATATTATGAAGATAACTACGATAAGCTTATCGACGCTCTTCCCGACACCGCAACAAGAGCCGCAAGAAATCAGTTCAATGCCGCTCAGACAAACTATGACAACGCAAAGAGAAATCTTGACGAGATAGCAAAGAATTTAAAGGACGCTTTCGAGAACGCAGAGACTGCTCTCGAAACAGCAAAGCTTGCTTATGACGCCGCAAGAAACGATGTTACATCAGGACTTAACGACGCAAAAGCGGCTTATGAGCTTGCTCTCAAACAGGCTGAAAACGAACCGTCCATATTACAGCTCAACGAACTTAAAAAGACTCTTGACGAGTGCACAGTTAAGGCTGAAAAAGCTGGAACGGTTACTGCCGTTTATGCAAAGAGCGGTAATATAGCAAGCGGAACTCTCTTCATCATTGAAGATACAAACGATATGAAGATAACCGCAAGCGTTAAGCAGTACGATGTAGTTTCTATCAAAGAGGGACAGAAGGTAACGATAAGGTCTGACGCTCTTGAGGGTGAAGAATACAACGGCGTTATTTCACTTGTAGCACCTGCCGCAACAAAGGATTCTCCCGACGGTTCGTTCCTTATTGAGGCTGATGTTACCGACAAGAACACAAAGCTCCTTATCGGTCTTAAAGCAAAGCTCAACATTATAATTGAAGAAGCTACGGATGTATTCACGGTAAGATACGACGGTATCGGCTCAGACGATAAGGGCGACTTCGTGTATGTTGCAGAAAAGAACGAAACAGGCGGATATACAGCAAAGAAAGTATATGTAGAACTCGGTCTTGAAGGACTTGTTGAGGCTGAGGTAAAATCATCGGAGCTTAAAGAAGGCGACATTATCATTCTTGATGTCGACAAATGCACCGACGGCGGAATTATAAAGCTTAAACCCAATAAAAATAATAAAACAACGGTAACCGACGGAGAATAAACATATGAAAAAGACAATTATTGATATGCACGGCATCGTAAAGTCTTTTTACATAGGTACTCCGAATGAACTCGAAATTCTCCACGGAATAGATATAACAGTCCGCGAGGGCGAATTTGTTTCCATTGTGGGACAATCGGGTTCGGGAAAGTCAACGCTTATGAACATTATCGGCGCTCTTGACAGGGCGACGAGGGGTTCTTATGTGCTTGACGGCGTTCCCATAGGAATGTGCGACGAT
>CAMGJS010000201.1 GCA_946056455.1 uncultured Clostridia bacterium
TTAGACAATGTATGCTGGACAATAGTATTCTCTTTTTTTATAAGTGCGTCAACGACAGGAATATTAAGCTTTCGCGCAATAAATTCAGCTATTTCGGACGACTGATTATAACCTCTTATCCTCTTTTTCGACTTTGACATCGGTACGGGAACAATCATATCATATATTTTTCCCGATGCGATAATCCTTTCAAAAAGTTTTTCACCATAGAATCGAGCGGCGTTTATTCCGTTCTTTTCTTTTAATGCAAGTATGCTTTCTTTGACAATACCGCCATAAGCAAAAAGAACATGTGCATCGTCATAAAACAGTGATTTATCGCACATACATTCAACTTTTCCGCATTTATCACAAGCATGAATATATTCAAGTTCTGCGAAACATTTTTCGCATATTAGATAATCCCATTTTATAAACCCATCGCAAAAAGGGCATCTGTTGGGATAGAAAATATCCAAAATATAATTAATCGCCTTCGTCACCGAATGAACACTCCTTTTTCAGCATGTCTTTAAGACAACTGTATCTTAATGTTCTTCTGTTATTCTCTATCATAGTTTCGATTATGTCAGATGTGCCTATTATAACAAGTTTTTCTTTTGCCCTTGTAACTGCGGTATACAAAAGATTTCTGTAATAGAGCTTATCCGAAGAACCAACAACAGATAATATAACCGCAGGAAATTCGCTTCCCTGGCTCTTATGAACCGTTATAGCATATGCAAGCTCTAATTGTTCGAGCATTTCTGTTGTATATTCCGTTACCCTACCATCAAAATCAATCTTTACTGTTCCGTCTCTTTTATGTATTTCGATAATTGTGCCAATATCGCCATTATAGACACCTGTACCCTGTTCATCATCTTTTTTCCATACAATATCATAATTGTTACGGGTTTGCATGACCTTATCATTCTCACGAAAAATATAAACAGGTCCCCTTACCTCTCCTTTTCCCATTTTCGGAGGATTTATTTCAAGCTGAATTCTTTTGTTAATTTCAACAGTACCTGAAATACCTTTTCTGGACGGAGTAATAATCTGAATATCCGTTGTAGGATTATATCCGTAAGCATTAGGCAGTCTCCTTTTGTATAAATCCACTACCGTTTCAAGTGCTGTTTGCTCATCAGTCGTTTGAAGAATGAAAAAATCATTGGAGGAATTATCGATAGGAGGCATATCCCCATTCACAATTTTATGAGCGCTAGTAACGATACAACTTTCTCTTGCCTGTCTGAATATTTCTGTAAGTTGAACAACAGTCATCGTCTTACTGTCTATAATATCTTTAAGCAAATTACCGGCACCAACAGAAGGAAGCTGGTCCGTATCACCAACGAGAATAAGTTTACATGAAAGTTTTATTCCCCGTAAAAGTTCCGCAAACAAAAGAGTGTCTACCATTGACATCTCATCAACGATAAGAACATCACAATCAAGCGGATTTTGCTCATTATGAACGAATTTCATAACCCCTGAACCATCATCATACGCCACTTCAAGCAATCTATGTATTGTTTTTGCTGAATACCCTGTTAAATCAGAGATTCTCTTTGCAGCTCTGCCTGTCGGTGCGGCGATAAACGCTTTCATCCCCTGCTGTTCATAAAGAGAAATAATCGCATTCAATGTAGTGGTTTTACCCGTTCCCGGACCTCCGGTAAGTATAAGAAATCCTTTTGAAAGAGCGATTGAAATTGCTTTCCTTTGAAGTTCCTCATATTTAATTCCATTTTCTTCTTCAACAAGGTCAATTGCGTTGTCAAAATCCGAACCGCTGTCAAGAAAAAACGCTTTCATTGCAGAAAGCCGCGATGTAATATAGTTTTCTGCAATGTAATAATGCCGAAGATATGTAAAACATCTGTTTTTCTTTATATATTCGAACAAATTCTCTTCCTTATATTCTGATTCAAGCGCCTTATAAAATGTTTCTTCAGAGATATCAAGAAACTTACACGACGTTTTTTGTAAAAAATCTGTGGGTAGACAGGTATGTCCCGAATTTGCATTTTCAGAGAGAATGTATGTCATTCCTGCCTTTACTCTGTTCGGGTCATCAGATGGTATTTCAAGAACAGAAGCTATTTCTTCAGCCTTATCAAATTCAAGATCGATTCCAAAATCACATAATGCATATGGGTTTTCTTTTATAATATCAATAGAAAACTGACCCCATTTTTTCCATGCTTTAATCGCTGTTGTGGGAGATACACCGAATGTTCCAAGGTAGTTCATAAGTTTTCTTATTCCAAAAACTCGTTGTAATTCCTGCCTGACTGTTTCAACTTTCTTTTTTGTAAATCCCTTCACCCTTACTAGCTCTTCGGGATTATTCTCTATGATTTCAAGAGATTTTTCACCAAATGTATCTACAATATTTTTTGCAAGAGTCGGACCTATTCCTTTTATCACTCCCGAAGCAAGATATTTTTGTATGGCGTATGCAGTTTCCGGTAATTTTCGTTCGCAAATTAAAGCCTTAAACTGAACTCCATATTTAGGATTATTTACATATTCGCCTTCAAGTATAAGTTCCTCTCCCTCATCAACATTTCCTATTTCACCGACAACGGTAGTCAATGTGCCGTTCATATCAAGATCGAGAATAGTATATCCGTTTGAAGCATTTTTGTATATTATATCTTCAACAGTCCCGGAAATTTTCTGAAGCTGTTTTTCATTCAAGAGCACATCACCTCCGCTTTAAAATATTATAGCATATAAACAAGTTTATTTCAATAAAGCAGTAAGACAGTTTACAATTTCTTTCCTATTTGCAATTTCAATCATACTGTTCTCTTCACATAATTTGTTGCATATCTGAAGTTGTTCATCATTCATACCTGTATCAAACAGAATAACCTTTCGAAGATTAATTCCGCTATTCTTTATGCTTTT
>CAMGJS010000202.1 GCA_946056455.1 uncultured Clostridia bacterium
AACGACTTGCAATAGCGGGAGTAATACTTTCTATAGCTAGTTTAATTTTGTCATTTGCAGTTTTCTTACCGATTGTTATTTATCTGATTAAAAATTTCATTTAAAAAATCCGTCGTTATAACAACGACGGATTTTTTTCTTACTCAGAAAGGAGTTTGATAACAATATCTCTCATCATTCCGGGATTTGCCTGACCTTTTGATGCTTTCATACATTGTCCCACAAGGAATCCGAGAGCATTGGTCTTGCCTCCCTTATAATCAGATACAGACTTCTCATTTTGTGCCAGAACATCTCTTGCAAGAGCTTCAAGCTCCCCTGCATCTGAATTCTGTGAAAGTTTCTTTTCCGCAACAATATCGGCAACCTCTTTGTTTTCCGCAATCATTGTTTCAAAGACTATTTTACCTGATGCATTGGATATTTTTCCGCTTTCAATGATTTCAACAAGCTCTGCAAGCCTTTTAGCTGTTATCGGAATTTCTGAAAGAGATTTACCTGTTTCGTTAATATATTTTGATATATCTCCCAATATCCATTTAATAATTCCCTTTGGAGTTCCTTTTTTAAGAGCAACCGCATCATCAAAAAGCTTTGCCTTTTCCACTGATTCTGCAATAAGTGCGCCATCATTCTGAGAAATACCAAAGTCATTGACATATCTTTTGAGTTTTGCATTGGGAAGTTCGGGAAGTTCAGCTTTAAGTTCGGCAATCTTTTCTTCATCAACTACAATGGTCAGAAGGTCGGGTTCAGGAAAATAACGATAATCGTTTGCATTTTCCTTTGTACGCATAAGGATACTTTCTCCCTTTGCATCGTCCCAACGGCGTGTTTCCTGCTCAATTATTCCACCATTTTCAAGAATTTCTATCTGACGGTTCGCCTCGAACTCAATACCTCGTGCAGCCGCACTGAAACTGTTAACATTCTTCATTTCACAACGAGTTCCGAATGGTTCTCCTATCTTGTGAACTGAAACATTGACATCGCATCGGATAGAACCTTCCTGCATTTTGCAGTCGGATATATTTATATACTGAAGAATAGATTTAATAGTCTCAAGGTAGGCCTTTGCCTCTGCAACACTTCTTATATCAGGTTCAGAAACAATTTCAATCAGCGGAACACCGCATCTGTTAAGGTCAACCAAAGAGCCTGCAAAGCTATCATCATGAAGGAGCTTTCCTGCGTCCTCCTCAATATGAATACGAGTCACTCCGATAGTTTTTGTTTTTCCGTCAACCATTATGTCAAGATGACCGTTTTCGCAAAGAGGGACTTCTGCCTGAGAAATTTGATAAGCCTTAGGCAAATCAGGGTAAAAATAGTTCTTTCTATCCTGTTTGCAGACAGAATTTATTTTGCAATTAAGAGCATGTCCCATTTTTATTGCATATTCAACCACTTTTTCATTAAGAGTAGGCAATGTTCCAGGCATACCCATACAAATCGGACAAACCTGAGAGTTTACTTCAAGTCCGAAAGCATTTTTACAACTGCAATATATCTTTGAAGAAGTATTCAGTTCAGCGTGAACTTCAAGTCCGACAACCATTTCATAGTTATTATTCATTAAAATTCACTCTCCTTTCAGTCCAGGGAAGGTATTCTGCAAAGATTACCCATTGTTTTTTCATAAGAATAAGCCGCGTTCAATATGGTCTGTTCGCTGAATTCCCTTCCGATAATCTGCAAGCCTATCGGCATACCGTTATCATATCCGCAAGGAATATTAAGTCCAGGGAGACCGGCAATATTTACAGGAACGGTGCAGACATCGGCTGCATACATTTTAAGAGGATTATCCGAATTTTCTCCTATTTTGAATGCTTTGGACGGTGCGGTAGGAGTAATAATAATATCAACATCATCAAAAGTATCGTTAAATTCCTGTTTGATTTTTTGTTGAACAAGCTTTGCTCGCTTATAATATGCATCATAGTATCCGCTTGAAAGAACAAATGTACCGAGCATAATTCTGCGCTTGACTTCGTCTCCAAAGCCCTCGCTTCTGGTTTTTTCATACATATCGACAAGATTTTCATATTTTTCTGCTCTGTATCCGTACTTCACACCGTCAAATCTTGCAAGGTTCGATGAAGCCTCCGCCGAAGATATAATGTAATAAGCCTTTATGGCATATTCAGTACTTGGCAAAGAAATATTCTTTACTACAGCGCCATTCTTTTCAAATTCCTTAACAGCATTCATAACTGATGATTTAACAGAATCGTCTATGCCCTCTCCATAATACTCGGAAGGAATACCTATTTTCAGACCTTTGATATCCGATGAAAGAGACGCTTTGAAATCAGGATATTCTCTGACCTTAGAAGTTGCGTCCATTCTATCTCTTCCACAAATAACCGAATACAGCATAGCAATATCCTCGACAGAACGAGCAATAGGTCCAATCTGGTCAAGCGATGAAGCGAATGCAACAAGACCATATCTTGAAACGCTACTGTAAGTAGGCTTTAATCCTATAACTCCGCAATATGAGGACGGTTGGCGAATAGAACCTCCTGTATCAGAACCAAGCGATACAATAGCTTCTCCGCTCGCTACTGACGCAGCCGAGCCGCCTGATGAACCACCGGGAACGCGTGAAGTATCATGGGGATTGCAAGTCTTTTTAAAGAAAGAATTTTCTGTCGATGAGCCCATCGCAAATTCGTCCATATTAAGTTTGCCTGTTATAACCATATCAGCTGAGTTGATTTTATCAACGACTGTTGCATTAAAAGGCGGAACATAATTTTCAAGCATTTTTGAAGCACAAGTTGTTCTTATTCCTTTTGTCGAGATATTATCTTTAACAGCAATAGGAATTCCTGCAAGCGGACTTAGTTCTTTTCCCTCGGCAAAAGCATTATCAACCTCTTTTGCTTTTTCAAT
>CAMGJS010000203.1 GCA_946056455.1 uncultured Clostridia bacterium
CCTTATCCTTATTCTCCTTTGAGATTTTTGCACCGACTTCGTCAACGGCAACTGCACCAAGGTCGCCCTCCTTGCGTGAGCGGAGAGAAACTGTGCCGTTTTCAAGCTCCTTATCGCCGATAACAAGCATATAGGGTATCTTTTCAAGCTGTGCCGAGCGTATCTTATAGCCTATCTTTTCGCTTCTGCTGTCAATTTCAACACGAAGTCCCTCTGCTTCAAGCTTCTTCTTTATGTCATAAGCATAGTCAAGCTGACGGTCTGTGATAGGCATAATCATCACCTGTGTGGGAGAAATCCACAAAGGAAGTGCGCCTGCATAATGCTCAATCATATAAGCGAGAGTTCTTTCAAAACAGCCGAGCGAGGTGCGGTGGATGATATAGGGGTTTCTCTTCTGTCCGTCAACATCTATATATTCCATTCCGAATTTCTTTGCCAAAAGCATATCTATCTGAATGGTTACAAGGGTGTCCTCCTTGCCGTATACATTCTTATACTGAATATCAAGCTTAGGACCATAGAATGCCGCCTCGTCGATACCTATTTCATATTCAACGCCAAGGTCGTCGAGAATTTTCTTCATTGTCGCCTGAGCTTCTTCCCACTGTTCAGCCGTGCCCTCGTATTTGTTCTTGGGGTTGGCAGGGTCCCACTGAGAGAAACGGAAGGTACATTCGTCTAAAAGTCCCACTGTGCCGAGGAAGTATTTTGCAAGCTCCAAGCACTGCGCAAATTCTTCTTCAAGCTGTTCGGGGCGCAGGATGTAGTGTCCCTCTGAAATTGTGAACTGGCGGACGCGGATAAGTCCGTGCATTTCTCCGCTGTCCTCGTTTCTGAAAAGGGTTGATGTTTCGGTGAGTCTCATCGGCAAATCACGGTATGAACGCTGTCTGTTCAGGAACACCTGATACTGGAACGGGCAGGTCATCGGGCGGAGCGCAAAACACTCCTTTGTTTCGTCATAAGGGTCGCCTAAAATGAACATTCCGTCAAGGTAGTGGTCCCAGTGTCCCGAAATCTTATAGAGGTCTCTTTTCGCCATATAGGGCGTTTTTGTAAGAAGACAGCCGTGCGCCTGCTCAACATCTTCAACCCAGCGCTGTAAAAGCTGAATAACTCTTGCTCCCTTGGGAAGAAGTATGGGAAGTCCCTGACCTATGCAGTCAACCGTTGTGAAGAATTCAAGCTCTCTTCCAAGCTTGTTATGGTCACGAAGCTTTGCTTCCTCCTGCGCTTTGAGATATTCTTCAAGTTCAGAAGCCTTGGGGAAAGCTGTTCCGTAAACGCGTGAAAGCTGTCTGCCCTCTTCGGCTTTGCCCCAATATGCGCCCGTACACTGTGTAAGCTTTACCGCCTTGATAACAGCTGTGTTCATTATGTGAGGTCCTGCGCAAAGGTCGACAAATTCGCCCTGGCGATAGAATGAAAGCTTTTCGCCCATATTGTTGTGCTTGTTGATAAGCTCAACCTTGTATACTTCGCCTTTTTCTTCCATAAGCTTGACAGCCTCGTCGAATGAAAGCTCAAATCTTTCAACATCTTCGCCAAGCTTTGCAAGGCGCTTCATCTCGTCCTCGATTTTCTGCAAATCTTCGGGAGTGAACGGCTTTGCAACTTCAAAGTCATAGTAGAAGCCGTTTTCCGTTGCAGGTCCTCTTGCAAGCTTAGCTTCGGGATAAAGGCTCTTTACCGCCTCGGCAAGAAGGTGCGAGGCTGTGTGCCTGAACGCAAGCTTGCCCTCGTTGCTGTCAAATGTGCAGACTTCAAAGCGACAATCGGCAGTTGCGATGTCACGAAGGTCCTTGACTTCGCCGTCGATTTTTACGCAACAAGCCGCCTTGTAAAGTCCCATACCTATGCCTTTTATAATTTCGGCATAGGAAAGTCCTTCTTCGACTTCCTTGACGGAGCCGTCTTTAAGTGTGAGTTTAATCATTGTATATTCTCCTTTTCAGATTTTTTTACATATTATATAGTTACTCAGAAACTTCCAAAAGCTTTGTGTTGTCTGAAGCTTTTGAGCAAACAGCTTTTGTTATCAGAGAGGTTATAAGGGTGACAAGAAGTACCCCGACGCACAATATCGTTGCCAGAATAACAAGAAACATAAACCCGAAGGCAAGAAAAAGTCCGCCTAAAAGCTGAATGATTGTTGAAAATGCAGTTTCGGTCTCGGCGGTCATAACGCCGTCAAGGGCAACATAGCAATAGACAAGCATACCCAGTGAAAAAACAAACTGCCAGATAACAGATGTCACCGAAAACATAAATGTCCGCGATGTCCTTTTGGTGAAAATTATCGCTCCCGCAATAAGCATAGCTACAAAAATAACAAACGGAATCCACGCGGGAATTGCAAATGTCAGCAAAAATGACAGCCTGAACACAATGGAAGAAACAAAGAAAATCGCAGTTGCGATGAAAAAATCCGCCCAGAAACTTCTTTTTGTCATAATAATCCCCCTTAAATGTCTTTTTTCAGCCGAATAAAAAACCCCCTGACAATTATGTCAAGGGGCGATATTAACCGCTGTTCCACCCAAGTTCACGCATTATGCGCCTTGTTTACGCTCTGTAACGGGAGCACCCGTTGCGCTTTCGGCATAATACCCTCGCGCACGCTCCGAGGCGGTAGCGTAATTTACAACCGATGACGCACTTTCAGCCGTGATGCGCCTCTCTTTGAACGGTCCTTGTAAAAGAGCCTTCCTCATCAATGCTTTCAATCTATTTAGCCTTATTATAATAGTATCGTACAAGTTTGTCAAGCGTTTTTTATTTAAAATAAATATATTTTTGTTATTTTCCGTTTATGTGCATAATTTTTCTTGACAAATACTTTAAAAAAGTGTAAAATGATATAGTATT
>CAMGJS010000204.1 GCA_946056455.1 uncultured Clostridia bacterium
GTATCAGCTACGGCAGAACATTCTGCGCTGAAAAGGATATGAAGATCGCTACCGTTACAATAGGCTACGCAGACGGATATTCACGGCTTTTGTCGGGCAGGGCTTATGCTCTTTTGAACGGCAAAAGGGCAAGAGTTGTGGGCAGAGTCTGTATGGACCAGCTTATGCTTGATGTTTCGGATATTGAAAATGTCAAAGCAGGGAACATAGCGACGATGTTCGGCATTGACGGCGATGAAAAGCTCACGGCAGACGACCTTGCCGACCTTTACGGCACGATAGGCTATGAGGTGATATGCGGAATATCAATGCGTGTTCCGAGAGTTATTATGGACGGCGACAGAATTATTCATGTTATAGAGTACAGGCATACTGAAAAATAAAAAAGCACGCCTTTTGGCGTGCTTTGATTTTTCTGTTCTTAATTTGCAATTTTCGGTTTTTTAACAGCGTCAAGTATTCTGATAATAACGGAGCTGAGCACGATGTTTACTCCCATTTCAATGAGGAAGTTAAGACCTACAAGTCCCACAATCATATATGTTCCTGCCGAGGCAAAGCCTGCACCCTCTGCCCACTGATTGATAGTATCCATAAAGAAAATCATACAGCCAAGAAGGAAAATACCCGTATTGACAACGGGGCTGACAACCGCCGCAACTATTGCCGCAAGCCAACGGTTTGATTTTTCAATAAGCTGATATACAAGTCCTGCGCAAAGTCCCGCTAAAACGCCTTTTAATACGCAGGTGATTATCGTTCCCGGAATGTTGATTGCTAAAAACGCCTGAGCGTCCGTAAAAAGAACGACAACTCCGAATACAAATCCGAGCCACGCTCCCGTCTTCCAGCCGTAAATAGCCGCTCCGACAACTATCGGAATAAGAACGAGCGTTATGCAGAATGTTCCGAAACGGATACCGATTGAAAGTGATTGCAGAACGATTACTATCGCGGTGAGTATTCCCGTTCCGACCAGTGCCTTTGTTTTTTCTGTCATAAAAAAGCCTCCTACTGCCTCCCCTTGACATACGGGTGAAGCGTAAATAATGTCAAAGCCGTTTTAAGTGTTCTTTTTGTAGATGATAAGAAGACCGTCCGTCAGAAGATTTTCGTCAACGATTATGTCGCTTTTGCAATGCATAACTATCGACGGAGCAATTCCGCCCGTAGCGATAACGGTAGCGTCGTCGCCCAGCTCTGCCTTGTATCTTTCAATCATTCCGTCTATCATACTTGCCGTTCCGAAAACTATTCCCGATTTCATCGAGTCGATAGAGTTCTTGCCGATAACGCTCATTCCGTTAAGCTCGGTGTTTATATCGGGGAGCTGAGCCGCAACGGAAGAAAGTGCACGGAGCGATACTTTTACTCCCGGAAATATCGTTCCCCCAAGAAAACAGCCGTTTCTGTCAATGGCGGAGATGGTAGTAGCCGTGCCCATATCAAAGATGATAAGCGGTAACGGATATTTTGCCATAGCGCCGACGGCTCCGCAGACAAGGTCCGCTCCGAGAATAGCAGGGTCGTCGATTTTAATGTTAAGCCCTGTTTTTATCCCCGAAGATACAACGAGTACCTTGCATTTTAAAAGCTTCTTTATAGCGTCTTTTAAAACGGGCATAAGCGGTGGAACAACGGTAGAGATGATAGCGCCGTCAAAGCAGTCCACGGGAACATTATAAAGTCCTAAGATATTCTTGAAGTCTATTGCATACTCATCCGCGGTCTTTGTGGATTGAGTTGCCAGCCTTGCCGAAAAGACAAGCTTTTCTTCATTATCAAAAACTCCTATTACAATGTTTGTGTTTCCGACATCAACGGTAAAAATCATTTTCTTGCTCCTTAAAACAGATTTGCACCATACATTATATACTATAATCCCGATTTTGTCAAATATTCAATAAGCTTGTCCTTCTCGTTGGGGACTTCTCCTCCGATAACGGCGTCAAGAAGAAATTGCAGTGCTTTGCCTGTATCTTTACCCGAAAATCCCAGCGCCATAACATCGTTTCCGTTTACGGCAAGGTTTTTGAGTGAAAAGCAATCGTTTTCCGCCACGATTTTCTTTGCAAGAACTTCCATTCGGTCGATAACGGGTAGCCTGTCAAGAGCAAACTCGGCTTTGGACATAGCGTCCGCACGAAGAACATCGGTGAGAAGGAAGAAATTGTTTTCCCCTAAACTCTGCAAAAGCTTTTTCGTCTGCTTTTCTGTGAATTCTCCGCCGTTTTCCTTTGACGGCTTTGTGTAATGCTTTTCAATGAGCGCCTTGACTGTTCTTATGGTGTCGTTGTCCTTTTTAAGACGCTTTAAAATATCGACCGCCATTTCAGCCGATATTTCCTCGTGACCGTAAAAATGCCCGATACCCTTTTCGTCAACGGAAAAACAGCGTGGCTTTCCTATATCGTGAAAAAGCATAGAGAGCCTTATCACTTTTTTGGGGACAGCAACAGAAACCGACTTTGCAATATGCCCCCATACTGTATAGATATGATAGGGGTTATGCTGTTCAAAGTCTATGCAAGGCTTTATTTCTGGGATAAACACCGCCAAGACCTCTGCGTATTCAATAAGAACATCAAAGACATTTTCACCCATAATAAGCTTGTCAAGTTCCGATGAAATACGCTCTGCCGATATTTCATTAAGACCGTCTTTAAGGCGGAAAATCTCGGAGCGTGTTTTTTCTTCAATCGTGAATGAAAGCTCCGAGCAAAATCTCAACGCACGCATTATACGGAGCTTATCTTCACAAAATCTTTCATAAGGGTTGCCGACAGTTTCTATGATTTTATTTTCAATGTCGCAAAGTCCGCCAAAAAAGTCGACAATTCCGCTTTTTTCGGAGTAT
>CAMGJS010000205.1 GCA_946056455.1 uncultured Clostridia bacterium
CATAAAAAGAACAGTATCGGAGGTGGCTTACAATGAAGCCTGGTAAGTGGCACAGCGAACTTGACAGATTTATCGACATCAAAACAGCCTTTGTTTTAGAGGGCAATGTTTACGACCTTCACGCATATCCCACAAAGCAGGAGGACGGAAATATCCGCTGGGATATGATAATGCTTGACAATTACCTGTATAAATATCTTTGCGACAACGGATATTCTACGGTAGTTTTCTATAATCATATCGACGGCTTTTACAACGATTATTCAAGGGAACATCTTGAAAGCTTTATCAAGCTTTGCGGTTTTGATAAGCTTGACGAGAATACAAAATGCTTTTCCGTAAAGTTCAATCAGGCGGCAGATTTTATCCGCAGAGCCGTTCAGAATAAAGAAAAGAGCGTTGCCGTCGTTATGATGTCAGCGTCAAGATACGCTGTTTCTGCCGACAGCCTTTCTGACGGCGAAAAGGACTTTTTCACAAAGCTTATGATGGCGAGCCTAAAAAAAACGCAGATAAAGCAGGGCGAGCGTTTTCTCAACAACATTATGTTCTTTGTTGCGGATAAAGCCAACGATATTCCCGCCTGGTTCTATCTTGACAACCCGATGGTAAAGTCGATAAATATCAGCGCGCCCGATAAGGCTTCAAGAAGAATGTTCATAGAAAGCCAGCTTGCCTTTTTTGTTGGAGAAGAAAAGTTTTCAGACGATGAAATAGAAAAATACAAGAATGAATTTGCAGACCTCACCGAAGGCTTTGCAAACCTTGAACTCAATGCATTGAAAATTCTTTGCAAAAAAGAAAAGCTGTCGTTTTCAAAAATCAAGGACGCCGTAAATATGTATAAATACGGCATAAAGGATAACCCGTGGAACGATATACCCAGAAGTAAGTTTGAAACGGCTGAGGAATACATAAAAAGCCGAGTCAAAGGTCAGGACGCCGCCGTTGTGCAGACGCTCGATGTCATTAAAAGGGCAGCTTGCAATATGGCAGGACTTCAACATTCGGGCGCAGGAAAGCCGAAGGGAGTTCTCTTTTTTGCGGGGCCCACGGGCGTCGGAAAAACCGAGCTTGCAAAGGCTGTTTCAAGCCTTCTTTTCGGCGATGATAACAACTGCATAAGATTTGATATGAGCGAATATCAGCAAAGCCAGTCCGACCAGAAGCTTATGGGCGCGCCTCCGGGATATGTGGGTTATGAATCGGGCGGACAGCTCACAAATGCCGTTAAAGAAAAGCCTTTCTCGATAATTCTTTTTGACGAGATAGAAAAGGCTCACCCCTCTGTTTTCGATAAATTCTTGCAGATTTTAGAGGACGGAAGAATGACCGACGGCAAGGGAGAGACCGTGTATTTTTCCGAAACGATTATTATTTTCACAAGTAATTTAGGCGTTTACAACAGCGATGAAAACGGAAGAAAAACGCAGAGTATCTCTCTTGATATGTCTTATGAAGAAATGCGTGAAAGACTCATTACTTCTATCAAAAATTACTTTAAACTGCAACTCGGCAGACCTGAAATTCTCAACCGAATAGGTGATAACTTTGTTGTCTTTGATTTTATCAGAGAGGACACCGCAAAGGAAATCGCCGACGCTCAGATAAACAAGATTTTTGCAAAGATTTTTGCACAAAAGGGAATAAGAATTACTATTTCGGATAACGCCCGTGAATATCTTTATAAAAAGGCATTCGGCAACCTTGAAAACGGCGGACGAGGAATAGGAAATGTCATTGAGAAAAACCTTATCAATCCTCTTTCAAGATATATTTTTGACAATAATATCACCAAAGAGGATTTGCGCATAGACTCGATTCATGAAGAGGACAACATAGCGAATATGAATATCACCATTATGCATTAAGGCGGTGAACATTTTTGAAGGACAGAGGAAGAGCTACCATTGATATGAATAGCTCTCGCGACAGAAAAACAAAGCTTATGTCGGAAAGCACCGACAGCCTTGTCATAGACAAAGGGGCAAAAATCGGCGGATATAAAATCGTCGGAGTAATATCAGAAAACACGGGAGAGGCTTCTGTTCTTCTCGGTGAAAACTCTTCTGAAAAGAAAATCATCAAGCTTTTTCACAAGAACAAAAAGCCCAAGGACGATATTGTGAAAAAACTGCTTGAAATGAATTCGCCGTTTGTCGTTTCCTATGAAAAATGCGGGGAACACGGCGGAAAGTTCTATGCCGTAATGCCTTATTTTGAAAAGGGCGACATTACTTCAATAGCTCCCGTCAGCGAAAATATTTTAAGAGAAAAGATAATTCCGTCAGTCGCCGAGGGACTTTTGGCTCTTCACTCCGTCGGCATTGTCCACAGGGACATTAAGCCGTCCAATATCTATCTTGACAACGACGGCAGAGCGGTAATAGGCGACTTCGGCATAAGCTCCGTTCTTGACGAAAATATAAGCGTAAGAGCTACAAGCGTTTCAAGGACCTTAGGCTATGCAGCACCCGAAACCTCCGCAGGCTTTGTGTCAAAAGAAAGTGACTACTACTCTTTGGGAGTTACTCTTTTACAGCTTGCAACGGGCGTTGACATTTTTGCGGGAATGACCGAAATGCAGATACTTTATCATACGCTTAACAAAAATCTCCCGATACCTAAGACAGTCAGCCCACAGCTTGCCTTGCTGATAAGAGGACTGACTCGAAAGGACAGAGAGCGCCGCTTTGGATATAACGAGATAAAGCGCTGGATTGACGGAGAAATTATGCCCGATGAAAACGACCGACGATTTGAAAAACCGATTGATAAAGCAGGCTTTACATTTGAGAATAAATCCTATCCCGACTTAGCATCACTTGCTTTCGCTTTCGGAGAAAACTG
>CAMGJS010000206.1 GCA_946056455.1 uncultured Clostridia bacterium
ATTAAAAATCTTATTATATTTGTTTCCGGTATTTTGTTTTATGCATGGGGAGAACCGATATGCGTTCTTATAATGCTTTTGTCAACCATTATTGACTATACCGCAGGCATAATAATGAACAGATATGATGATGACCAAAAAAAGAGGACAATATGCCTTTTGGTGTCTGTTATAATGAATGTTGGTTTGCTTGCGGTATTTAAATACAGCGACTTTATAATTGATACCGTTAACTCACTATTCAGTTTGAATATGATAAACCCTGTCGTAAGACTCAACAGAGCTGTTAACAGCGTCCTTCATCTTGGCCTTAACGAAAAGAGAGTTGACCTTCCGATAGGTATTTCATTTTTTACATTTCAGAGTATGTCATACACTATAGATCTTTATAGAAGAAATATTAAAGTCCAGAAAAGCTTTATAAATTTTTCTTCATATGTTTCTCTGTTTCCCCAGATTGTTGCGGGACCTATTGTAAGATATGAAGATGTGCAAAAAGAAATTGAAACAAGAAAGATAAATGTCGACAAAGGAGCAGAAGGCATCGCACTTTTTGTAAAGGGATTATCCAAAAAGGTTCTTCTTGCAAATAATATTGGTTTGATATGGACAAATATTAAGGCGATGGAATATTACGAAATATCTGCTACAACGGCATGGATTGGGATACTTGCGTTTACTTTTCAGATATATTTTGATTTTTCAGGTTATTCCGATATGGCGGTAGGACTCGGAAAAATTCTTGGTTTTAATTTCCCCGGAAACTTTGATCATCCATATATGTCCAAAAGTATTTCCGAATTTTGGAGAAGATGGCATATAACGCTGGGAAGCTGGTTCAGGTCTTATGTATATATCCCTTTGGGAGGAAACAGAAAAGGACTTGCAAAAACTATCAGAAATTTGCTTATAGTATGGGCATTGACAGGACTCTGGCATGGCGCAAGTTGGAACTTTGTTATATGGGGACTCTATTTTGGAGTTATAATTATTATCGAAAGAATAGGCTTTGGCAAACTTCTTGAAAAGCTTCCATCGGCTGTCAGAGTTATGTATACATTTCTGTTGGTGGTTTTTGGATGGGTACTTTTTGATACCGCAGACTTACCGTCTTGTTTAAGCTATTTTAAAGCGATGTTTGGAGCAAACGGCATTTTTATGGACCAGACAGCAAAATATTTTATAGAAACAAATGCCTTGATATTTATTCTTTGTATATTTGGCTCGACGGATATATTTGGAAAAACTGTTGGTTATATAAAGTCGAACAATAAAGCCGTGATTGCATGGTCGGCACCATTTGTTCAGCTTATGCTTATGCTGATCTGTACTGCTTTTCTTGTTAACGCAACATATAATCCGTTTTTGTATTTCAGATTTTAGAAAGGAGATTTTTATGAAACCCGAGACGAAACGAAGAATTAAAAAAAATCTCCCTAAAATACTGAGTTTTTATCTCTTTTTCGGACTGATAACAATTTTACCTGTTGTTAATATATTTCTTCCTAAAAACGATTTTTCTGAAATAGAAAACAGAGTCCTTGCTAAAAAACCCGAGTTCAGTCTTTCGTCAGTTCTCGACCGAAGCTTTATGAAAAATTCAGAAAACTACTTTGCTGACCATTTTATCGGAAGAACCGATTGGATAAAAGCCAAAACAGAAATGGAACTTATAAGCGGAAAAAAAGAGATTAACGGCGTTTATATCAATGACGGCAGAATGGTTGAAAAGCTTGATGCTCCGAATTATGACGCGATTGCAAAGAGCGTTTCTGCAATAAATAATTTCAGCAAGGATACAGGACTTCAGACATTTGTCATGGTAGTTCCTACATCAGCTGCAATATATCCTTCAAAATATCCGAATATAGACCAGAAAAAAGAAATAAGCGATATCTATTCAAAATTATCAGAAGATATAATTGCTCTTGATGCATTTACCGCTTTAAATTCTGAAAAAGATGAATATATTTTTTATCGTACCGACCATCACTGGACAACTCTCGGGGCGTATTATACCTATGCTTCTACTGTTTATGATATGGGGTTTACTCCCATATTATGGGATAATTATAATATTGAACATGCGTCTTCAGATTTCAGGGGAACATTCTATTCAAAAACACTTTACGATGGTATAGAACCTGATATTCTTGACATTTATTACTCATCCTCGGGAATTGAGATTGAATCTGTTGAAGTAAAGACAGGGAAGGAAACAAAGACATTTGACTCATATTATTTCCGCGAATATCTTGATAAAAAAGATAAGTATTCTGTATTCGGCGGGCAGAATCAGCCGGTAGTAACAGTAAAAACTAATCTTAAAACAGACGATAAGCTGCTTGTGATAAAAGATTCATATGCAAATTCATATATTCCTTTTCTGTGTCAGCATTATTCTGAAATTACAATGCTTGACATGAGATATATAGATACCTCTTACAATGAGATTATTGATACGGATGAATATACACAGGTATTATTCTTGTATAATTTTTCTACCTTTGCACAGGATAAAAACATAGGCAAACTTGATTTTTAGGAGATAATAAAATGTCAATAGCGTTAAATGTTTTTATTCAGGTTGCTATTATGTTTATCATAATGGCAATAGGAATACTATGTTACAAAAAGAAAATGCTTTCCGAAAGCGTTGGTGCGGAGCTGTCAAGATTTCTAATGCTTGTTGTTAATCCATGCGTCATACTTCATGCTTTTCAGATTGAATATGACCCGAGTCTTGCCAAGGGACTCATTATTTCTGCAACGCTTGCTTTTTTAAGTAATATAATCGGAGTCATTATAGCGACATTATTTATCAAAAAAAATCCTGAAAAAGGGGAGT
>CAMGJS010000207.1 GCA_946056455.1 uncultured Clostridia bacterium
CAAAAGATTTATACCGTTTTTCTTGCACTCTTCCTCCATCGCCTTGGGCCACACCGAAACCTGAACCTCGCCGATATGCGCCTTTTCGAGCAAGAGCATACAAAGTCTTGACTGACCTATTCCTCCGCCGATGGTGAGCGGAAGCGTTCCGTCTGCTATCATTCTGTGATAATCATATTTCATTCTGTCCGTAGCGTCACACTTTTCAAGCTGAGAAACAAGGGACTTTTCGTCAACTCTTATTCCCATTGAGGAAACCTCAAAAGCGTCCTCCAAAACCTCGTTCCAGAAGATAAGGTCGCCGTTGAGTGACCAGTCGTCATAGTCGGGAGCTCTGCCGTCGTGCTTTTCGCCATTTTTGAGAATGTCCCCTATATGCATAACAAAGACAGTCTTATGCTCCTTTGCGATAAGCCTTTCTCTCTCTTTCGGGGTTTTGTCGGGGTACATTTCAAGCAGTTCTTCGGTCGTGATGAAGTAAGGTGTTTCGCATATTTTCTTTGTTAAACAAGGGTATCTTAAATTAACCTTTCTTTTTGTGTATGCAATAGCCTTGACAATAGCCTTGACAGTTTCTTTGAGGAATTCTTCGTTCCTTTCCTCTCTTGAAATAACCTTTTCCCAGTCCCACTGGTCAACAAAAACCGAGTGGATATTGTCCGCGTCATCGTCACGACGAATAGCGTTCATATCGGTATAAATTCCCTCGCCGACATTATAGCCGTATTTGTAGAGAGCCATTCTCTTCCACTTTGCAAGGGACTGAACGACTTCCGCCTCTCCGTCAATTTCCTTGAACGAAAAATCAACCTTGCGTTCCGTTCCGTTAAGGTCGTCGTTGATACCGCTACCCTTTCTTACTATAAGCGGAGCGGTAACTCTGTCAAGAGTGAGGGCAAAAGAAAGGTTCTGCTGAAAAAGGTCTTTTATATACTTTATTGCGTGCTGGGTTTCTCTTAAAGTCAATGCCGATTTGTAACCGCTTGGAATATAAAGCTCTTTTGACATATTATCACCTCTAATTATCTTATGTTGCCGACAGTTCTGGGATAAAGAATAACATCTCTGATATTGCTGATACCCGTTACATACATTATAAGTCTTTCAAAGCCGAGTCCGAAACCGCCGTGAGGAACAGAACCGAATCTTCTTAAATCAAGATAATCGCTGTAAAGGTCAAGGTTCATATTTCTCTCTTTCATAGCCGAAACAAGCTTGTCATAGTCCGCCTCACGCTCAGAGCCTCCGATGATTTCCCCAACTCCCGGAACAAGCAGGTCAACCGCCGCAACGGTCTTTCCGTCAGCGTTCTGTTTCATATAGAAGGACTTAATCTCCTTGGGATAATTTGTGACAAATACCGCCTTTTTGAATACCTTTTCGGAGATATATCTTTCGTGCTCCGTCTGCAAATCTGCTCCCCATTCAACAGGGTATGCAAAATCTTCGCCCGACTTTTTGAGAATGTCAATAGCCTCTGTATATGTCACCTCGCCGAAGTCGTTTGAGATAAGGTCTGTCAGCTTCTGTGTAAGACCTTTTTCAAAATGCTCGTCAAAGAACTTTATCTCTTCGGGGCATTTTTCAAGTATCTCGCCGATAACCGTTTTTATCATATCTTCCGCAGTTTCTATTACTTCGGGGAGCTCAGCGAAAGCTATCTCAGGCTCAACATGCCAGAACTCCGCAACATGACGGGGAGTGTTGCTGTTTTCAGCTCTGAACGACGGTCCGAAGGTGTAAATTTTTCCGAATGCCATTGCGGCAACCTCGCCCTCTAACTGTCCCGAAACGGAAAGTCCCGCCTTCTTGCCAAAAAAGTCGTTTGCGTAGTAGTCCTCTTCCTTTTCATAGTCCTTTGTGTAGCCTATTGTCGTCACCTGGAACATCTCGCCCGCACCCTCGCAGTCGCTTCCCGTGATAAGCGGAGTGTTCACATAGGTGAAGTTCTTGCTCTGAAAATACTTATGAATAGCCGCCGCCGCAACCGAGCGTACTCTGAATACTGCGTTAAAGGTGTTCGTTCTTCCGCGAAGATGAGGCATTGTTCTTAAAAATTCAAGTGTGTGACGCTTTTTCTGCAAGGGGTATTCGGGGGGACAAACACCGATTACATCAATCTTTTCTGCATTGATTTCGGGATTGCCCTGTCTGCCCTCGACAACCGTTCCAGTAACGCAGAGCGACGCGCCGAGCTTCATTGCTTCGTCGGAATATTCAATGCCCTTTTCCTTGTCTATTACTATCTGGATATGCTTTAAGGTCGTTCCGTCGTTAAGCTCAATGAATGCGACATTTTTTGAGTCTCTTGCGGTTCTTGCCCAACCGCATACCGTTACTGTCGTTCCGATAAACGCTTTGTCGGAAAAAATTTCTTTGATGTCGGTGTGTTTCATTACTATTCCTCCAAAAAATAAAAATACCCTCACCCATACACAATAGGGCGAGAGCTCGCGGTGCCACCTATCTTGCCGAAAAATCGGCTTCTCTTTTCGCTTCTTTAAAAAAGCTTTCCGCTTTAACGGGCGAAACCCGATTCCCCTACTTGCAAAAAAATCTGCTTTCAGTTCACTGCTCCGAAGTGTTATTCGCGCGGACTCTGATATGCGGTTTGCACTGCCCCGCACTCACTTAAAACGAATTTCCGCGTTACTTCTCTTCATCATAGCATTTTAAATATCGAATAAATGATAACACAAAAAATTTTTGCTGTCAATATGAATTTAAAATTTTTCCGTTAATTTCAATGAATTTTTATCTGTCTTTTTATACAAAACATAGATTTTGTTAAAAACTTTTCTCAGAGTTGCACATTGATATACAACTTTCGGCACTTTTTGCGCTATT
>CAMGJS010000208.1 GCA_946056455.1 uncultured Clostridia bacterium
GATACTATGTAGATATTATTTGCAATAGACTTTATTATTTCGCCAAAGCCGAGTGTAACTATTGCAAGATAGTCGCCCCTTAAACGAAGAACGGGGATACCGATTATCAGTCCGAAGAGTGCCGCGCCAAGTCCGCCGACAATTATTGCAACTATCATTCTTATCCACGATACAGTTATCACATTCTGCATAATGGTCGAAAAAATTCCGCCCATATACGCTCCTACGCACATAAATCCCGCGTGTCCCAGAGAAAGCTCGCCTAAAATTCCTACGGTGAGGTTTAATGAAACCGAGAGGATTATGTAAATTCCTATGGGGATTAAAAGTCCCGAAAGCTTGTTTCCGAGTATTCCTGCCGCCGAAAGCCCTCCGAAAATCGCAAAGAACACAAGAACCATTCCGCAGGTTATGAGATTGTTTAAAGTAGTCTTTTTCATAATAACCCAACCTTTCCCTGCATTTTAAACCTTTTCGTTGATTTTCTTGCCTAAAATTCCCGTCGGCTTGAATATCAGCACAATGATAAGTACCATAAACACGATAGCGTCAGAAAGCTGTGAGGATATGTAAGCCTTTGAAATCTGCTCTATGACGCCGAGTAAAATTCCGCCTATCATCGCTCCGGGGATACTTCCTATTCCGCCGAAAACCGCCGCAACGAATGCCTTGATACCGGGCATAGAGCCTGTATAGGGGTTAAGCAGAGGATAGCTTGAACACATAAGCACACCTGCAACGGCGGCAAGAGAAGAACCTATCGCAAAGGTGAGTGAAATTGTCGCGTTGACATTTATGCCCATAAGCTGAGCCGCACCCTTGTCCTCCGAAACGGCAAGCATAGCCTTACCTGCTTTTGTCTTGTTGATAAAGAATGTAAGAGCCGCCATAATGATGAGCGAAACAACGATTGAAACGAATGTTTCCATTGATATTGTCAAGAGAAGCTTATCGGCAGTATCAACGGGGGATGTGAAGAATGTCACTCCGCTGTTTTCATAAACAAGCATAAAGGGAGGAGCGTTCTTGACAACCGAGGGGAAGTTTTTCGAGTCCGAGCCGAATATGAGCAAAGCGGCGTTCTGCAAGAAATAGCTTACTCCGATAGCCGTGATAAGAACCGCAAGAGGAGGAGCGTTTCTCAAAGGCTTGTAAGCGATTTTTTCAATGACCACTCCGAGTACGGTGCAGACGACAATGCTTATTATCACCGAAAGCCACACGGGGCACCACGCCGATGATATTGCCGTGAATGCTGTAAATCCGCCGACCATAATAATGTCGCCGTGAGCGAAGTTCAGCATTTTCGCTATACCGTAAACCATTGTGTAGCCGAGCGCGATGAGAGCATAAATTGCGCCGAGGCTTAAACCGCTGACAAGATATTGAATGAAGCTCATTTAAAATCCTGCTCCTTTCCTGCTTTTCGTTCCTCATAATATCAAAGCGTACATCAAATTGTGCGTTTTGATATTACGGGAAAATATTTTTACAATATATACAAATAGAACCCGTACCGTTTTTTGGCAATACGGGTTCTTTTTTGCATAATTTTACAATTAAAGTGCTGCGTATGTTCCTTCTGTGCCGTTAACGACAATCTTCATAACCTTGGGAGCCTTTGTGGGTTCGCCGTCGGCTGTCCATGTTGTCGAGCCTGTAACACCGTCAAGTGTGATTTCAGTCATAGCAACCTTGAGCTTGTCGCAAAGGTCGGATGCTGAGATGTTAGCGTCTGTTACTCCTGCCTTTTCCATAGCCGCTTTGATAGCGTAAACTGCGTCGTAAGCGTCAGCTGCAAACTGGTTGGGAGTTTCACCGCCTGTAAGCTCCTTGTAAGCTGCTGTGAACTTTGCTGATTTTTCTTCGGGGTTTGAAGCTGCGAAAGGTGTCATAACCATAACGCCGTCAGCGATTGCAACATCAGCGCCGAGCTGTTCGATAAGTCCGTCAAGACCGTCTCCGCCGAATACAGGCATATTAAGACCGAGTGACTTGCCCTGCTGAAGAATGAGAGCCGCTTCCTGATAGTAGATGGGGAGGAAGAGAAGTTCTGCTCCGCTGTCGATTACTTTCTGAATCTGAACTGAGAAGTCTGTCTTTGAGTCAGCTGTGAAAGCTTCTGTTGCAACGATTTCGATGCCCTTTGCCTTAGCTTCTGCAACAAAACCTTCAAGAATACCCGATGAGTAAACATCAGAGCTGTCATAGATTACGCCGACTTTCTTTGCAAGTTTCTTGTCAGCGATGAAGTCAGCGGCTGTAACACCCTGACCGGGGTCTGTAAAGCAAACGCGGAATGCGTTGTCGCCTGCTGTTACGCAGTCGATAGCAGAACCTGAAGGAGTAATCTGGAAGATGTTGTCCTTGGCGGTTTCAGCGCCTACTGCAATGCAGGGAGCGGAAGTAACTGTTCCGACAAGAGCCTTCATATTCTTATCTTTAAGTGTGTTATATGCGTTTACAGCCTTTTCAGCGTCGTGTTCGTCGTCCTGAAAATCAAGAACAAGCTTGATACCGTTTACTCCGCCTGCTTCGTTGATTTCGTTGACAGCAAGCTGAGCGCCGTTCTTAACTGCAATTCCGTAAACAGCGGCGCCGCCTGTGATAGGTCCGATTCCGCCGATAACGATTGTATTTGAATCTGTGTTTTTATTGCCGCAACCTGTGATGAAAGGAACAGTCATGCAAGCGGCAAGTCCGAGTGCAAGAATTTTCTTTGAAAATTTCATATTTAAGACTCCTTAATTGATTTTGCCGCAGTTAATACCCTTTATTGCGGCGAGCGATATTTTCACGGCATACTATCCCCCGGGATGACAATACACCTTTATCGTTATCTT
>CAMGJS010000209.1 GCA_946056455.1 uncultured Clostridia bacterium
CTGTCAAGGAGTGTTGTTAATGTCGGAAAAATACAAAAGCGTACCTATGCTGTTTTTGAAAACTCTCGTTTTTACAACTGTCCTTCTCGGAGGGACAGTTTTTGTTTTGTCTGATTTTGTCGAAAAACACAAGGAGCAGGAAGTGGCAAAAAACACCGAAATTACGGTGTCCGAGCATAAAAATCCCGATAATGCGCTGTCTCTCACCACGCTACTGATTATGGGCGAAAACGGCTCTCAAAGTGGGACCTCATTCCTGCTTATGCGTTTTAAAGCCGATGAAGAAAAGCTTTTTGTCACGCCTCTGCCCTGCTCTATGATGTGCCAGTCGGGAACGGACAGTATGACCGCTTTCGAGTTCTTCCGAAAAAACGGAGCAGAAAGCGCAAAGAAAGCAATAAGCGAAACTCTTAATATCCCCATAGAAAAATATGTATTTCTTGATAATACGGGATTTGCTACTGCAATAGACAGCCTTTGCGGAGGTGTAGAGTACCCTGTCCCCTATAACATAGAATATTACAGTGAAAGTCTTGACGAAAATGTTTTTATTCCAAAGGGGAATATCTTTCTTGACGGCAACAAGATACGGCAGTATCTTTCAACTCCCTCGTTTTCCGATAAATACAAGTCCGAACAATCTGCGTTTATCCTATGCTATGCATTAAAGAACGCGACTTATGAAAACGCTCTGTCTTTTTCAGAAAACGCAGGGCTTTATGAGAGCTTTTTTTCTTGTGACATTTCACACGATGAGTTTTTATCAAGGCTTGAATGTTTTAAGAATATTGAAGAAGAAAATTTCACTGAAATAATTTTTCCTATGGGAGAATGGAAGTCGGGAGCGTATTACCCCTCAACCGACTTCAAAAACTACCTCTCAGAAAAATTCGGGGTGCGAAAATTAGCTGAAATATCATAAAATGTCCTATTGACAAATATCTCTTGTTATGATAGAATATCTGTATCTTAAGGGAGTAGATGGCGCGTCTTTTGGTCGCGTGACAAGTCAACATACTGGCATACAGCCTGGCTTGCCTTAAATATCAAGACTTGAGTACAGAGGATTATTCTGCTGTACCCGAAGTCTTTTTTCTTTTGTCGGATACAGCTTACAATCTGTATCCGAATTATTTTTAAGGAGTGTCATTATGGGATTTATCGAGCTTTTTTTAATTGCGGTAGGGCTTTCTATGGACGCCTTTGCGGTATCTGTCTGCAAAGGACTTTCTGTGGGAAAAACAAAGGTTAAGCACTACATCATAACGGGGCTGTGGTTCGGCGGATTTCAGGCTCTTATGCCGACTATCGGCTACTTTCTGGGCTCTGCCTTTGAAAAATACATAACCGCCTTTGACCACTGGGTAGTATTTATACTTCTCGGCTTTATCGGAGCAAATATGATAAGAGAGAGCCTTTCAGACGAAGCGGAGGAAACGGACAGCTCCTTCGGCTTTAAAAATATGCTACTGCTTGCCGTTGCAACGAGCATTGACGCTCTTGCTGTCGGTATCACCTTTGCTCTTCTGCCCGATGTAAATATTTTATGGGCGGCACTACTTATCGGCATAACGACCTTTACCCTTTCTGCTGTGGGAATAAAGGTCGGAAGCGTTTTCGGCACAAAATACAAATCCAAGGCGGAAATGGCAGGCGGAATAATTCTTATTGCGATAGGGCTTAAAATCCTGCTCGAACACCTTGGAGTGATTTCGTTTTAACGCACTTTACTTTTTCTTTAAAATGTAATATTATATATATGTAATAAAAACAAAAGGAGATTTACTATGGTAGTCATTGAAATGGAAAACGGAAAGAAAATCAAAATCGAGCTTTACCCCGACATTGCTCCCGAAAGCTGCAAGAACTTTGAAAAGCTTGTCAACGCAGGCTTTTATGACGGTCTTATCTTTCACCGTGTAATAAAAGGCTTTATGATACAAGGCGGTTGTCCCGAGGGAACGGGAATGGGCGGCCCCGGTTGGACAATCAAGGGCGAATTTGCCTCAAACGGTTTTAAAAACGACTTAAAGCACACAAGAGGGGTTCTCTCTATGGCTCGCTCTATGATGCCCAACTCGGCAGGCTCCCAGTTCTTCATAATGCACAAGGACGCTCCTCACCTTGACGGCGACTATGCCGCATTCGGAAAGGTTATTGAGGGAATGGAGGTTGTGGATGAAATCGCCGAAACAAGAACCTCATTCGGTGACAGACCTGTTACACCGCAGGTAATGAAAAAGGTTTACATCGAAAACTAAGGGCTGCTATGTAAGCAGATTACTGCCGCTTTCAAGCCCGAAGCTTATCGACAATGCGTCGTTGACGCGCTGCATCGAGTCATAGTCAAGTTCGCCCATACGCTCACGCAGACGGCGCTTGTCTATGGTCCTTATCTGTTCCAAAAGAACAACGCTGTCCTTTGCAAGACCGCACGAAACGGCGCTGAGGTCTATATGCGTGGGCAGCTTTGCTTTTTCGTGACGGCTGGTTATCGCCGCCGCAATAACTGTCGGGCTGTGACGGTTGCCTATATCGTTCTGAACGATTAGGACAGGTCTTATTCCGCCCTGTTCCGAACCGACAACGGGGCTTAAATCGGCGTAATAAATTTCTCCCCTTTTTATAGACATAGCTGTTATACTCCTCTAAAAATTTTTTGATGACCATCTGATTGTATTATTGCCTGAAAAATACAAAATAATCACCAAAGAAAAACAGGGGACATATTTTCTTTATAACAGTTTATGCTAATAGCGTAAAATAGTTACCTTTGGAGATGTTAAAATGATAATAGACTTTCACACACACGCCTTTCCGGACGCGATAGCCGAGCGCGCG
>CAMGJS010000210.1 GCA_946056455.1 uncultured Clostridia bacterium
GCTTATCTTGCCGAGGTCGTTTCTGCCAAGGTCCACAAGCATATTATGTTCGGCAAGTTCTTTTTCGTCGGCAAAAAGTTCTTCTTCAAGGCGCTTATCTTCTTCGTCGGTCTTTCCGCGCGGTCTTGTTCCTGCTAAGGGGAAGGTGTGGAGTATGCCGTTTTCAAGCTTGACAAGCGTTTCGGGCGACGCTCCCGCGACTTCAACATCTGTCCCCGAAAAATAGAACATATAGGGTGAGGGGTTTATCGTTCTGAGTCTACGGTAGGTGTTGAGCAGACTTCCCTCAAAATCGGCGCTGAGGCAGTTTGAAAGGACTATCTGGAAAATGTCGCCCTCTTTGATATAGTTCTTTGCCTTTGTGACCATATCGCAGTATTCTTCTTTATTGAAATACGGGGTGAACTCGCTGAGAAGCCTGCCGTTATCCTCTTCTTTTTTCTTGCCGTTTTTAAGAAGCTCGGCAAGCTGGTTAAGCTCCATTACCGCTTTGTTATAGCCCGATTCGCCCTCAGACAGCTTGACATTCACGATAAGAACTATCTTCTGAGTGAGGTTATCAAAGGCTATAACCTTGTCAAAAAGCATAAGGTCCACATTCTTGAAATTTTCGTTATCCTTTACATTTCTTCTGACGACAGGTTCGCTGTAACCCAGATAGTCGTAGGAAAAATATCCCACAAGACCGCCTGTAAATGACGGAAGATAATCGAGTTTAGGACTTTTATACCTTGAAAGGATTTTTCTTATCTCAGTATCGGGATTTTCTGTTTCAAAAGAAATATCGCCGATTTTGATTTCATTGTCGGTGCAGGTTATTTCAAGCCTGGGGTCGTAACCCATAAAGGTGTATCTGCCCCACTTTTCGTTTGCAACGGCGGATTCAAGCATATAGCAATGCGTTGAAACATTTTTGAGAATTTTCATCGCCTCGATGGGAGTGCATATATCCGACAGTATTTCTGTGCTGACGGGATAGATGTCGTATCCGTCGGTTTTTGAAAATTCAAGGAACTCATCGAGTGCTGGTCTGATTTTCATTTTTAAAACACCTCCGAAATTTATGCTCTGTCAAGGGAAAATAAAAAGTCCTTGACAGAAAAATCTGTCAAGGACGAATAAAGCTTTATCCGTGGTGCCACCTTGATTCACGACCGCAGTATACGGTCATGCGCTTTGCAGAGCACTATCATGCCCCCGATAACTGACGCTTATCTGACTCGTCGCAGAATACTCTGTGCTTTATAAAACACATTTGACTGCGCCCTCCGCGGTCCATTTGATAATCTGTTTTTTGCCCGGCTCTCATCTAACCCGAACTCTCTGTGAAAGCATAATTATCTTTATCTCCGCATCAACGGTTTACCACATTGTATCACTGAAGAATTTATTTGTCAATAGTTTTTTCAAAAAAATTAAATTTATGCTTTAAAATGTAAAAGCTTGTTTTTTTCTTGACAAATTTACATAATTATAGTAATATATGTATAATGTATATTTGTGCCCTGATGTGAGATTATATGAATAATGTTCATTTTTGGGTGCAATTTGCTTAAAAATTCACTCAAAAGGAGCATATAAAGACAATGCAGAAGAACTACTATCAACCCGAAATTGAGACTATGGAGCTTTCAAAGTTGCAGGCTTTACAGTCCGAAAAGCTTGTAAAGCAGGTAAAGCATGTTTATGAGAATGTCCCCTATTACCGCGATATGATGGACAAAAAAGGCGTTAAGCCCGAAGATATTCACGGTATCGAGGACTTGCACAAGCTCCCCCTTATCTCAAAGACAGACCTTCGTGAAACATACCCCTATGGTATGCTCGCCGTTCCACTTGAAGACTGCGTAAGGATTCAGTCAACATCCGGCACAACGGGAAAGAGAGTTATCGCATACTACACTCAGAACGACATTGAGCTCTGGGAAGAATGTTGCGCAAGAGCCATTGTTGCTGTCGGCGGAACAAAGAAGGATGTATGCCAGGTAGCTTACGGATACGGTCTTTTCACGGGTGGCCCCGGACTTAACGGCGGTTCTCACAAGGTTGGTTGTCTTACTCTTCCGATGTCATCGGGAAATACAGAAAGACAGATACAGTTCATCACGGACCTTAAAGCTACAATACTTTGCTGTACCCCCTCTTATGCCGCTTACATAGGAGAGGTTATGAAAGAGCAGGGCATCAAGCCTGAGGACAACACACTTAAAGCAGGTATCTTCGGTGCTGAACCCTGGACAGAAGAAATGAGAAGAGACATTGAAAAAACTCTCGGCATAAAGGCTTATGACATTTATGGTCTTACAGAAACTTCGGGCCCGGGCGTTGCATTCGAGTGTGAGGCTCAGACAGGTATGCACATTAACGAAGACCACTTCATCGCTGAAATCATCGACCCCGATACTGAAGAAGTTCTTCCTCTCGGAAGCGTTGGCGAGCTTGTATTCACAAGCATTGACAAGGAGGCATTCCCTCTCCTCAGATACAGAACAAGAGATATATGCAAGCTTACAAGAGAAGCTTGTCCTTGCGGAAGAACACATGTAAAAATGTGCAAGCCTATGGGCAGAAGCGACGATATGATGATAATCAGAGGAGTAAATGTATTCCCCTCGCAGATTGAAACTGTTCTTATCAACGGCGGATATGCCCCTAACTATCAGATTCTTGTTGACAGAGCAAACAATACAGATACGCTTGACATAAATGTTGAGCTTTCACCCGAACAGGAAAAGGATACCACAAAGACTGTCGCACAGAGAGAAAAAGCTCTTGAAACTGCAATGAGAGCTATGCTCGGAATTGGCCCCAAGGTTCACCTTGTAGCGCCCAAGAGCATTG
>CAMGJS010000211.1 GCA_946056455.1 uncultured Clostridia bacterium
ATATAGAAAACGGAACAATATTAGTTTTAAAAAAATATTATGTGAGAAAAGGAGTGAGAAAAAGCTATGGCATTTCCGATAAGCTCAACTTTGCTTGACGCACTTGTGCTGTCGATTGTCGCAAGAGAGGACACCTACGGATACAAGATAACGCAGGAAATCCGCGAGGCTATCGATATGTCGGAATCTACCCTTTATCCCGTTCTGAGAAGATTGCAGAAGGACGAATGTCTTGAAACCTATGACAAGGAATATATGGGAAGAAACAGAAGATATTACCGCGTTACAGCGACAGGCGTCGCACAGCTTTCTCTTTATAAAGAGGAGTGGAAATCCCACAAGCAGAAAGTTGACAGGATAATGGAGGGAGAAAAAGTATGACAAAGGAGCAGTTTATAGAGGAGCTTAAAGGGCATTTATCATCGTTGCCCAGAGAAGAGCTTGACTCGGCAGTAAAGTATTATGAAGAATATCTTGAAGATTCCGAGGATGTTGAAGAAGCAATAAAATCACTCGGAAGCCCCAAGAGCGTTGCAGGACAGATTTTATCGGATATGGGAAGGACCGAGGAACCGACAACCGAGAATGTCCCTGCCGTTACGGGAGAGGTTGTCAATAATGAAAAGAAAAAGAAGAAAGAAAAAAGACAGCTTACTGCACTTGAAACGGTATTGATAATAATTCTTTGCGTTATCACTTCGCCGTTGTGGTTAGGTCTTGCGCTGACGATTTTAGGACTTTTCATTGCGCTTGTTGCAGTTGTTTTTGCACTGCTTATTTCTGTTGCGGCTGTTTCGCTTGCTCTTGTTGTTGCAGGTTGTGCAGGTTTTGTTGCAGGTATTGCAATGATATTCGGCGGAACTGTCGGCGGCGGCTGTACTCTTGTGGGAGGTTCGTTGCTTTGCCTTGCAATAGGAATACTTCTTGCAATTCCGGGATGGGCGATAATCGTTAAGGTTATCCCCGCGTTGTTCAGAGGAATAGTAAATCTTTTCAGAAAAATATTTCACATAAGAAAGAAAGGGGAGTAACACAATATGGCAAAGATAATTATAGCAATAGTTGCGGCAATAGTTGTGTTCGGACTCGGAGCGGTAGCTCTTGTAGTCAAGAAGAAAAAGGAGAACTAAAAATGAATAAACTAATTAAAGTCCTGCTGATTATTGCAGGCGCGGCATTCGGCTTTGGAATGATATTTTTTATGGTGGGATTTTCTCTCGGAGGATTAAAGCTCAAGGACACAATAAGGTCGGCGGCAACTGTTGAATTTGTCGATTATGATGTTGATTTTTCGGGCGATATAAAGAGTTTTGAATTTGACTTTGGTGCAGGAAATGTCGACATTGTGAGAGGAGATAAATTCAATCTTAAAGCAACGGGAGTTCTTCCTCATTCCTTTGATAATGCAGGAGTAAAGGATGGCGTTCTCATAATAAAGGACGAAGGACAATTCAATCTTCTGAATATCATTGAATATCAAGGCAAGGTAACCCTTACTCTGCCCGAGGATTTTTCGGCTGAAAATGTCATAATAAAAACAGGTGCAGGGGATTTTAAGCTCTGCGATATTGAGGCAAAGGAATTTGAACTTAATCTTGGTGCAGGAAACGCTGTTTTGGGGGATATTACATCTGAAGGAAAAATCAAGATAATGAGCGGAGCAGGAAATGTTGACTGCAATAACCTATCGGGCAAAAAGGTTGACATTGAAACGGGAGTGGGAGACTTTTCGTCAAGCGGAAAAATCACCTCCACGGACGATACCTATATCGCAACTGGAATGGGAAATGTAAGCATAAATTCCCTTGACGCAGGACGCTTTAAGGTTTCGGGCGGAGTTGGAAATCTTGATTTTGCCGACGCTGTTGTGGGCGATACCGATATTCAGATAGGCACGGGAGAATTCAATTTCAGAGGAATTCTCAAAGGCGATATGAACTATGACGGCGGAGTAGGAAATACCGACATAGACATTTTGGGCGACATCAACGAATATTATGTATCGGTTGAACAGGGAACGGGCAATATCTCTGTCGGCGACAATTCAATGTCGGGAGCAGGCGGTTCTTCGACATACGGAAATTCTTCTGCCAAGTACCGCATTGACATTGACGGCGGAGTAGGCAATGTTGACATCGATTTTGTCAAGACGGAGAGATAGCTCCGTTGTGTGAAGGAGGAAAAATGATGAAAAAGCTTTATTGTTCAAGAAAAAACAGAATGATTTGCGGAGTGTGCGGAGGTATCGGAGAATATTTCGGTATCGACCCGACGATAGTAAGACTTATCTATATCTTTCTTATGTTCTGCTCCTTCGGAACACTGTTGCTTGCATATTTCATAATGGCAATAGTTATTCCCGAAGAGCCTGAGAACAAGGAAATAGAAATCAAACCAGACAACACCTAAAACTCCTCGAATAAATCTGCAAAAGAAAAAGTCGGCAAAAATACAGCCGACTTTTTCTTTTTTACATAAGCTCGACGATGCTCTCTATTGTGTCGCCTGCCGAATGGAGCGTCTTTTCGGCGTTTCGTTTAAGTCGTTTTTTTGCCGACGGTTCGCCTGCACTGTAAAGATAGACTGCCGTTCCTGCAAGAGCAAGTATGGCAACTCCTTTTATCATAGTTGAAACTTTCATCTTTTATCTCTCCTTTTTTGTTTGTAAAATTATTATTTGCAAAAATATTATGCCGATACTCTTTTTATTTTGGAAAAAATGTTGTATAATGAATATGTATTTTATTTTGACGAGGTAATTATTTTGGAAAATTTTTTAAAAAGAGTAGCCGCTAT
>CAMGJS010000212.1 GCA_946056455.1 uncultured Clostridia bacterium
CCATATCTTATCTCCTTGCAAAAAAAGAAAAAGAGTATTATTCAAATTGTATCTCAAACGGTGTTAAAAGTCAATAAAGAAGTTAATCCTTGATGATGAATACGCTTATGGGGTAGCAGTTTTTGCGGTTTGAAAATTCGCTGACGATGACCGTGTACTTCAAAGAGTCGATTTCTTTAAGATAACGGAGCACTCTGTCGCGCTCGTCAAAGCCCGTTTCTTTGCCGTAATATATCGATATGCTCATTCCTCCGCCACAATTTAAAAGGTCAAGACCTTTTTCAATAGCCTTGATACTGCTTTCGGCTTCGGTGTGAATGTTATGGTCGCCCTTTGGAAGCCAGCCGAGGTTGAACACAATGCAGTCCGCCTTTTCTTTGACGAATTTGTCCATATCTGCGTGACTTGCAAGTATTACCTCAGCGTTTTTATATCCCTTTTCGGCAAGAAGAGCCTTTGTGCTGTCTGTCGCCTCTTTCTGAATGTCAAAGGCATAGACCTTTCCGTTTTCTCCCACAATAGAGCATAAAAATTCGGTATCATACCCTCTTCCTGCGGTAGCGTCAATGCAGACGGAGCCTTCTTTTGCAAAGTGCGATAAAAATCTGTGTGAGAGGGCAATGGTGTTAAGGTCGCTCATTTTCTTCACCTCCGAAAATGTATATTAAATAAAATATATCACATCTTGGCAACTTTGTCCAACAAAAATATCGTCAAAAAGCCAAATGATTGTGTATATAAAGTAAATTTTTTGTGTATATCTGCAAAATACGGTTACAAGAAAGTTACAAATGGTTTCAATTATATTACAAACGCATAAAAACTCTTGAAGAAAAAATTTCTCTCTGTTATACTGTTTAATGGATAAGAGTATATGAATGAAATTATGGATAAACGGTTCAATTTGTTATTTTACGGAGTGTTTTTATGGAAGAGAAACTTAAACTTTGCCTTGGGTGTCTTGAAAGAAAAGACTATGACGGCCCTTGCAAATATTGCGGATACTCTGAGGATACCCCTCATCTTCCGTCATATCTTGCGCCTGGTTCGGTTTTAAACGACAGATACCTTGTGGGCAGACTTCTGCGCTATAACGGTGAAAGCGCCACATATCTTGCTTATGACGCCGTTATGCAGAGAAAAATATGGATAAAGGAATATATGCCCGACACGCTTTGCGCAAGAGTAAAAGGCTCGTCCTTAATAAGCGTAAATCAGCAGAACCTTGCGCCGTATAAAACATTTATGTCGGAGTTTACCGAGCTTAACAAGCTACTCTCAAAGATGAGAACTTTAAGCCATATAAACCCCGCTCTTGAACTGTTTGCTGAAAATAACACAACATATGTTACATTTGATGTTATAGAGGGTATCACATTAAAGGAATACTTACAGCAGAACGCGGGCGAGCTCAGCTGGGACGAGGTAAAATCGCTCTTTCCGCCCATATTCACAACCATAAGCCTTGTTCACAATGCAGGTATCATTCACCGCGGAATTTCTCCCGATACTATATGGATAACCGACAGCGGAGAACTGAAAATATCGGACTTCTGTATTACCGCTTCAAGAACAAACAACACCGAGCTTGCTCCCGAGCTTTTTGCAGGTTATGCCGCTCCCGAGCAGTACGCTTCAAGCAACTGGCAGGGCACCTGGACCGATGTTTACGGAATATGTGCGGTGCTTTACCGCATACTCACGGGCTGTATGCCGACAGAGGCTGTAAGCAGAGTAGGAAACGACAATCTTTGCGAGCCGTCGTCGGTCAACAAGAATATCCCCGCAAATGTTTCAAAGGTAATTATGAGCGGACTTACGCTTTCGGGCGATATGAGAATTCAGACAGTGACAGAGCTTGTCACAAAGCTTTTTGAACAGCCCGGGTATTTAGAGCCCAGCGCAGGAAGAACGGCTACCATAGCTATTCCGAGACAGGCGGTAAATCAGGCGCAGGCAAGGCACGGCGCTCCGCCGAAAAAATCGGGCAGAAAAAAGAAAAAGGCAAGCAATATGCGTATTCCGATAATCGTATTCGTTGTTACCGTCACCATTCTGCTTATGTTGTCCCTTGGTCTTATGAAATGGGTTGACAACACCGGGCCGTCGGAAAATTACAACACAACTCCCCAGTATACGCAGTCAACTCAGCCTACTCTTGTTGAAACGACAATAGAAACAACCCGTCCCTTTGTTGAAAGCTATGAGATGCCGAATTTTGTGGGAAAGAACTTTGAGCTTATTCAGAATTCTCCCACATATAAGGGCTGGCTGACATTTGTTCCCAGCTATGTATATGACGACGAGAACGAAAAGGACATTATCATAGAGCAGTCTATCCCCGAAAAGACCTCCGTTCAGGCAGGAGTTTCCGTTCAGATAAAGATAAGCCTCGGCCCGTCAACGATTGAAATTCCCGACCATATCGGTCTTACCGAAAAGGAATACATTGCTATTCTTGACAAGGCGGGAATAAAATACGAAATACTCCGTCAGCCCGATACGGGATTTATGTCGGGATATGTTATCAGAACGGAACATTCGGGCGAGGACAACAAGATAGATGTTGAAAACGGCGAGATATTGAAGGTCTTTGTCTGTGATAACGGAAACAGCGAAACATCAAACGAACAGGAATTCGGAATGAATTTTTAAAAAACACTTGCAATCGGTTTTCGATTGTGGTATAATATCAAGGCGGAAACGCTTTGATATTATGGAAAGATGGCTGAGTGGTCTAAAGCGCACGACTGGAACTCGTGTATGCGTTAATAGCGCATCGAGGGTTCAAATCC
>CAMGJS010000213.1 GCA_946056455.1 uncultured Clostridia bacterium
TCACATTTTATCACAAAATATTTCTCAATGCAATGTGCGTTTCAAAAATTTTCCAAAATGTTAACAATTTCGCATAACATATTTTGTCGAATTATGCGATAAAAACGGGATTTAATAATATCTCCTTTTTGGGAAAGAATAATTGCAAAGAAAAATCGGGAGGTTAAAATGAATTCTGTTCACGATATAATTATCATCGGTGGAGGTCCTGCTGGATACACTGCCGCACTATATTCCTCAAGGGCAGGTCTTGATGTTATTTTAACGGAGAAAGCGGCGGCAGGAGGACAGATGGCTCTTACGGGAACGATAGATAACTACCCGGGATTTGAGGACGGGATAGACGGCTTTACTCTTGGAATGAAAATGCAGAAATGTGCTGAGCGTTTTGGTGCAAAAACCGAAAACACGGAGGTAATATCGGTTGATTTTTCGGACAGGGTAAAAAAGGTCAATACGGCTAAAAACACCTTGCTTGGAAAGGCAGTGATCATCGCGACGGGTGCAAGTCCGCGTGAGCTTGGAATAGACGGAGAAAGAGAGCTTGTCGGGAGGGGCGTTCATTACTGCGCGCACTGTGACGGAAGGTTTTATAAAGGAAAGACGGTTATCGTTGTCGGAGGAGGAAACTCGGCGGTATCGGACGCTTTATATCTTTCAAACATCGCGGAAAAGGTGTATCTTGTTCATAGGAAAGATACGCTGAGAGCGTCAAAAATATATGCGGACGCTGTTTTTGAAAAGGAAAATATTGAGTTCTTAAAAAGCTCCGTGATAGAGGGTTTTATCGTTGATGAAAAGCTTTCGGGAGCGAAAATAAAAAATATAAATTCGGGCGAAGTGACTGAAAAAAAGTGCGACGGAGTATTTGTGAGCATAGGACGAAAGCCTGCCTCGGAATTTTTAGAAAATGCCGTTATGACTGATGAAAACGGATATATTGTTGCAGATGAGAGCACAAAAACAAATGTATCGGGAGTTTTTGCGGCAGGAGATGTGAGAACAAAAAATCTGCGGCAGATTGTAACTGCCGTTTCGGACGGAGCTGTTGCCGCAGACGAGGCGGAAAAATATCTTTCGGGGAAATAAAAAACGGCAGAAGGAACGCTCCTTCTGTCGCATTTTTATACTATTCAAATGGATCGCAGATCTTGTTTTTCGTGTCGGAAACATACAGCATAAGGGTGTTGTCGACCGTGTTTACAGAGCCTAAGAAAATTTCCTTTTCATTATGAAAGCCCTGATTGTGAAGTTCCCTTTCAAGCCAGATTTTGTTGTTGCCCGTCATTTTAAGGTTTTCTTCATTTATATTTCCGTCAAGGATAACATTGACAAGTATTTTTTGCTGAACAGGGTTCATATTCATATCGGACGGTTCTAATGGTCTGTATTGTTCGGCAGGGAGAATACTCACGGAGCCGTTATATTCAAAGACCGCCGTCTGCATCTGCGACAGGTCAAAATACCCTTGGTTTCGGCAATGAGTGAGAAAATCACTGAGGTCAAGCCTTGCTTTTTTAAAATTCTTTCGGCAGAACTTTCCGTTATCAAACAGGATAAGAGGTCTGCCGATTATTATTTTTCTTAGCTTTATCGACTTTGCCGTAATTACCGATACCAGATATGCACTCAAAGCGTAAATTATAAGTGCTATGAGAGTTCGTTCGGGATTTTCAAGCTCTGTTGCAAATTCGGCGGCGATAGAACCTATTGAGATACCTATGATGTAGTCAAACATACTCAGCTGTGAAATCTGCTTGTTTCCCATAAGCTTTGAAAGAAGAAACAAGGTCACCACGCTTGCTATTGATGTGAGAATAACCTTTATTATGTCCAAAATATTTCACCTCTTTTTAAATATGGTGTGAAAAAAGAGGTGAAATATACGATTGAAATTTATTTTGCGGAATTTACCGCTGATTTCATCTTCTTTACATAATCGGCTACAAATTCGGCGGAGTCTTTGCCGTGTTCTTCGATAATCTTTATTATCGCAGCGCCGACTATTGCGCCGTCAGACATTGACGCCATTTTCTTTGCCTGTTCGGGAGTGGAGATACCGAAGCCTATCGCGCAGGGAATATCGGTGTTTTCTCTTACTACCTTTACTATCGACGGAATATCGGTTGCTATTTCTGTTCTGACGCCCGTAACACCAAGGCTTGAAACGATATAGAGAAAGCCTGTCGCCTCTTTTGCTATCATCGCTATTCTCTCCTTTGAAGTGGGAGCGATAAGCGAGATAAGGTCTATATCGTATTTTTCGCAGACAGGGGCAAACTCGTCCTTTTCTTCAAAAGGCAGGTCGGGAAGAATTATTCCGTCAATACCCGTTTCTTTGCAAGTAGAGATGAACTTTTCCGCTCCGTAAGAGAAAACAACATTTGCATAGGTCATAAACACCATAGGTATTGTGATATCCTTGCGCAGTTTTCTTACAAGGTCGAAAACCTTATCGGTAGTTGTCCCCGATTTGAGTGCGCGCAGACTTGCTCTCTGAATAACTACTCCCTCAGCGGTAGGGTCAGAAAAAGGAATACCGAGTTCAATAAGGTCCGCTCCGCTTTCCGCCGCCGCTCTGACAATTTTTTCGGTAGTTTCAAGGTCGGGGTCGCCGCAGGTGATAAAAGGGATAAACGCCTTTTTATTTTCAAACGCTTTTTTAATATTACTCATTTATGTCCACTCCTCTGTATCTTGCTATTGCGGCGCAGTCTTTGTCTCCTCTGCCCGAAATTGTTACAACGATTATTTTATCCTTATCCATTGTGGGAGCAAACTTTATTGCGTG
>CAMGJS010000214.1 GCA_946056455.1 uncultured Clostridia bacterium
AAAAAATATTATGTTGTTTTTACAACAAAAAAGGAGGATTTATGCAGGAATATATTTCTGTTTTAAAAACAACAGCTCTTTTTAAAGGGCTTGACGATAATGAAATCAAAGAGGCTCTATTATCTCTCGGAGCAGTTGTTTTGAAATATAAAAAGGGCGGATATGTCATAAATCAGGGCGAATATATTGAAAAAATTTCAATTCTTGTCAAGGGCAGACTCATTATTCAGCAGGACGATTACTGGGGTAACAGAAGTATCATAAGCGCGGTTGAAGAGGGCGAAATGTTCGGGGAATCCTTTGTTTCAGAAGAAAGCGGAGCGTTCCCTAACGATGTTGTTGCGTCAGAGGACAGCGTTGTTGTTTCTTTTGCTGTAAGCAGAATATTTGAAATCTGTTCTTCTACACTCATACAAAATCTGTTTTTTTCAATATCCGAAAAAAACAGAAAGCTTATGCAGAAGATAGGCTATATTTCAAAGCGGACAACGCGCGAAAAGCTTAAAGCGTATCTTTCGTCTGAAGCAAAGAAAAATAACAGCGGAACCTTTACGATACCCTTTAACCGACAACAGCTTGCGGATTTTCTCTCTATAGACCGAAGCGCAATGTCAAACGAGCTTTGCAAAATGCGGGACGAGGGGAAGATTATTTTTGAAAGAAACAGATTTTCTCTACTTGAATAAGTTTTTAATATGTTATATAATGTATAGAATAATATCGACATAAATCGGCAAGACATCTTGAAAGGGGAGTGCATTTTATGAAAAAAATAATCAGACGGATACTTTCAGTTATCCCTGGACTTTTACTGCAAATATTGTGGACATTTCTTCTTATTGACAGGCTCTCTCCCTATGCTGCCGCTTTCGGATATGTTCTTACCTTTTTAGCGTTTATATATGTGCTGTATATCATATCGTCAAGGAACGAAAGTACCTATAAAACGCTCTGGCTTCTTGTTATTCTGGGACTTCCCATTATAGGCGCAGTGCTTTATCTTTTGTTTGGAAACAAAAAATCCGCAAGACCTTTGATGAGAAAACTGAAACGCTCCGAAGAAGAACTTCAAAATCTTCTTCCCGATAAAAAAAGCGCTGTCGAAACGATTAAATCCGATAATACAAGAATAGGTCAGACCTTTTCATTTATATCCGAAAAGACGGGCTTTCCGGTTTTCTCGTGTGAGAACGCGGAATACTATCCTGTCGGAGAAAAGCTGTGGAAACAGCTTCTTATCGACCTTGAAACAGCAAAGAAGTCCATTTACGCCGAATATTTTATTATCGAGGACGGCGTGATGTGGGGCTCGATTATGGAAATCTTAGAACGCAAGGTCAAAGAGGGCGTAGATGTCAGAGTGATTTATGACGACCTCGGGAGCGTTTCGACCTTTTCAAAATCGAATGCAAAGGAGCTTATCTCAAAGGGAATAAAATGCGTTCCCTTCAATCCGCTTGTATTTATCAAGGGTACAGTAAATTACCGCGACCACCGCAAGATGTTCATTATCGATAATGAAACTGTTTTCAGCGGAGGAATAAATCTTGCCGATGAATACATAAACGAAAAGAAATTATTTGGTCACTGGAAAGATATAGGTTTCAGACTTACGGGCGAGCCTGTTTCTTCATATACAAAAATGTTCTCGGAATTCTGGAACGCTTTTTCAAAAGAACAGCTTGTCCCTACTCTCCCCGAATATAATAAAAAAGAACATTCCGAAAACGGATATGTTCTTTCATACTACGACTCTCCGCTTTATAAAGAGGCGGCAAGCAATAATCTTTATATTGAAATTCTCTCTCAGGCGACAGAGTATGTCTGGTTCTATACTCCCTATCTTATGCTCGGCGACTCTTTATCAGAGGCGATGATGAGGGCGGCGGAACGCGGAGTGGATGTCCGCATAATAATGCCCGGTATCCCTGACAAGAAATTCATTTACAGAATGTCAAGAAGTTATTACCCCGAGCTTTTGAAGTCGGGCGTAAAGATATATGAATACACCCCTGGTTTTGTTCACGCAAAGGCTTGCATATCGGACGATAAGCTTTGCACCGTAGGAACGGTAAACCTTGATTACCGCAGTCTTTTTCTGCATTTTGAAAATAACGCGCTGTTCTATAACTCTCCGATTTTAAACGACCTAAAAGACGATTACATAAAAACTCAGTCGCTTTGCAGAGAGTGTAAACAGGACGAAAAATTCAGTCCGCTCAAATGGTTCATAAACGGAATACTGCATATTTTCGCTCCGCTTTGTTAAATTAAAATTCCGTTGCAATGGTCTATCTCGTGCTGAATAATCTCCGCGACATACCCCGTAAAATTCTTTGTGCGCGGTTTAAAATCCTCGTTTTGCCAGCTTACTTTAATTTTATTATAGCGTTTGCACTTTTTAGGGTTGCCGATTAAAGAAAGGCAACCCTCTTTTGTTTCATAAGGCTCCGACATTTTCACAATCTCGGGGTTGAACATCGTCATATACTCTCCGTCGTTGTCAAAAACGATAATTCTTTTATGTACTCCTATCATATTTGCCGCCATACCCACGCATTTTTCTTTATTTGCAATAAGCGTGTCGAGCAAATCTTCAGCGGTTTCAATATCCTCTTTTAAAGCAGGTTCTGATTTTTTGCCGAGTATTTCTTCATCGTGGACAATTTCTCTTATCATAATCATAGCGTTCCTTTACATTTGTTTTTTTGATTATAGCATATTTTACAAAAAAAGTCACTTCGTTTTTAGACTAACGACAAAATTTTTCTTTTTATAA
>CAMGJS010000215.1 GCA_946056455.1 uncultured Clostridia bacterium
GCTTTTTACATATCTATTCCGTTAATAACATTTTTAAGTGTTTTGGCAGAATTCAGAAGTTGTTCCTTTTCTTTTTCATCAAGGTCAATATCGAGAACCTTTTCAGCGCCGTTTCGTCCGACAATAGCAGGAACTCCGAGACAGATATCGCAAAGACCGTAATGCCCCGTAACATAGCAACTTATCGGCATAACCGAATGTTCATCTCTTACAATACATTCCGCAATTCTCCTTACAGCTGCGGCAATGGCGTAATATGTCGCTCCTTTTCTCTCGATAACACGATAAGCGCTGTTTACAACATCATTATATATGCTGTGCATATTTTCGTGTTCGATACAGTTTCCGCAGGCGCTGCAAAAATCGGAAAGATTAACTCCTGAAATATTCGCACTGCTCCATACAGCAAGCTCGCTGTCGCCATGCTCGCCGATAATAAAAGCGTGAACGCTTCTGCTGTCGACGCCAAGATGCTTTCCTATCATATATTTCAGTCGGGCAGTATCAAGAACAGTTCCCGAACCGATTACACGGTTTTGCGGAAATCCCGAATACTTTAATGCAACATAGGTGAGAATATCGACAGGGTTTGAAACGATTAAAAGTATTGCTTCTGTATTGAACTTTATTATATTTGAAACAATGTCTTTCATAATCTCAACATTTCTGTGAACAAGGTCAAGCCTTGTCTCATTCGGCTTTTGTCCTGTTCCTGCCGTAATTATTATAAGAGAACAATCTGCAAGGTCGGAATAATCGCCTGCATATACTTCGGCAGGTTTTAGAAGCGGTATTCCGTGAGAAATATCCATTGCCTCGCCCTCTGCCTTATCTCTGTTTGCGTCAATAAGAACAAGCTCCGAAAAAATACCATCCTCAGCAAGAGAGAAGGCGATAGACGCTCCGACAAAGCCACAGCCTATTATTGCACATTTTTGCATATTAACCATAAATTCAACACCTCATCGGTATTGTGCGTCATTTATGTGTTATTATACATTTTATTTTTCCTTCATTATTTAATTTTATCGGACATTCTTCGCATTTCGGATTTCTTGCGGAGCAATACTCTCTTCCAAACAGAACAAGTCTGTGGCAAAAATCAGAGGATTTATCGTGCGGAAGAATTTTTCTCAAATCACACTCAACTTTGTATGGCTCCGAATTTTTTGTAAGACCTAATCTGTTGCATATCCTTATACAGTGCGTATCGGTAACAACAGCGGGTTTATGGAAAATATCTCCCATAATAAGATTTGCGGTTTTTCTTCCCACACCCGGCAATGTTGTCAGTTTATCGATACTGTCAGGCAATTCTCCGTTAAAATCTTCTATAAGCATTTTTGCGGCAGCAACAATATTTTTTGCTTTACTTTTATATAATCCGCAGGATTTAATACATTCGCCTATTTCTTCTGGGGTGGCGTCTGCAATGCTTTCAAGAGTAGGAAACTTTTTAAAAAGTTCCTTTGTAACAATATTAACGCGTTTGTCAGTACATTGAGCAGACAGCACGGTCGCAAATAAAAGTTCATAAGGCTTATTGTATTCAAGAGAACATTTTGCATTCGGGTATTGCTTTTCAAGAGTACTGATAATTATATTAACTTTTTCGCTTATTTTCATCAGAATCACTTCCTTTTAAGGAATAATATCATGAGCATATAGTTTTGTCAATATCTTGACTTTTCTGCTAAATAGCTGTATAATATTTTCATACTATTATTAGAAAGGCGGCTTTTTATATGAAAAACGGAATTTTGGCATTATTTTGTGCAATCGGCGGACTTGCTCTCGGTGTTTTAATAGGTTCGCTCGTGTTTGGTTCAAAAAAGAAAGCTTCCGCAATAAACGGTGATGCTGACGATTCTCTCGGTTTTGATGATGATTTCTTTAATGATGACGAGATTGACGAAGATTGATTTTAATACAAGAAAAGGACTTTTATTGATATGAAACTTGGTATGGTTGGACTTCCGAATGTCGGAAAGAGTACATTATTCAATGCATTGACAAACGCAGGAGCAGAATCTGCAAACTATCCTTTCTGCACCATAGAAAAAAACATCGGCATCGTTTCCGTTCCCGATGAACGACTCGATAAGTTGGCAGAAATGTATGAACCCGATAAATTTACACCTGCAACACTTGAATTTGTTGATATTGCCGGACTTGTAAAGGGAGCGTCAAAAGGCGAAGGACTTGGAAATAAGTTTCTTGCCGATATCCGTGAGGTTGACGCAATAGTTCATGTTGTCAGATGCTTTGAAGATGTTGACATTGTTCATGTTGACGGAAGCATAAACCCCGAAAGAGATATTGAAACAATTAATCTCGAACTCATCTTTTCGGATATTGAAATACTTGAACGCCGCATCGATAAAGATAAAAAGCTTGTTAAAGGCGATAAGAAATATCAGGCTGAGATTGAATTTCTTGAAAGCTTAAAAGCTCATCTTGAATCAGGAAAATCCGCTCGTTCCTACGATTTTTCGGAAGAAGAACTTGAAATAATTAAAACGACTCCTCTTCTTTCGGCAAAGCCTGTTATTTATGCCGCAAATCTTTGTGAAGACGATTTTGTAAATAATATTGATACAAACGAAAACTATAAAACAGTTTGCAGAATAGCGGAAGAAGAAAAGTCTGCGGTTCTTCCTATATGCGCTCAGATTGAAGCTGAAATTTCAGATATGAGCGATGAAGATAAAAAAATGTTCCTTTCGGATTTAGGTCTTGAAGTATCGGGACTTAATAGAATTATTAAAGAAGG
>CAMGJS010000216.1 GCA_946056455.1 uncultured Clostridia bacterium
TGAAGAATAAGTAAAAAAATAAACGCTCCGAGGAGAAATCTTCGGAGCGTTTTTGTTATGCTAATTTTCAGGGGTATGCGCTTGTTTTTTGCGTGAGAAGTTGAGTGAAACGGTGAAAATCTTGTCGGTTGTGAAAATTCTTACGGCAAGAGCCATACATACCGCAAGGAAAACTACCTGATAAGCAAGACCCAGCCAGTATGCTGTCATATTTCCGAATGCGATATTGTCAATAGCACGGAAAGTATGTGTGAACGGAATTGCCGAAATGAGAATATTCACGGGCATTGACATTTCATCGGGAGAACCGCCAAGAAGCGTTATGATAAAGGGAAGCATAATAGCTATCATAATGGGCATTATAAGCGTCTGGGTGGATTTTGCGTCCTTTGCAAGAGCTCCGAGAATAATAGAAATCGAAAGCGCAATGAGTATTGTCACAAACATCTGCAAACCTATGAGAACAAAGTCCATAGCGTTAAAGCCGAAGTTCAAAGCCTCGATAGCCTCTGAAATATCAACACCGCTTGATGAAACCATATTGCCCACCTCTTCTGCGGACATTCCTGCCGAAAAGCCTGACATATATCCGCTGAAACCTATCATATAGGCTACTGCGTTGATAATGGAAACAAGTGCGGCGGCGGTCATCTTTGAAAGAATGATGGTCATTCTTGAAACGGGCGTTGAAAGGAGCGTTTCAAGGGTTTTGTCGATTTTTTCGGTAGCTATGGCGGTTATAATCATCTGAGAGGCGAAAAGAACGAGAACGAATATCATCAGAACAACTATCATATTTCTCATCATTGTCACCGATGAAATCGCCTCAACGGAAGCGTTTGCCGTTCTGTCGCCCGCTATGGTGACGCTTTCTATCTCAACGGCAGAATTTGCAAATTCGCTTTCTTCGGGCAACACTCCGAAATCAGCATAAAGCTTTTCCTTGACAAGCTCGGTTATTGCGGAGGATGCGTCTGCAACTGCCACGCCTGTCATTGTTGAAGAGACCGAAGTGGTGCTCTTCATTGTGCAGACGGATTTTATTGCGGCAGGCTTTTTATCCTTTAATATAGTATCGGTAAAGCCTTCGGGAATTATTATCGCCTCGTCCGCTCCGATTTTTTTCATATCGTTGACGATATTGTCCGAAACGGCATCGGACTGAACGAGATTTACATTAAATCCGTTTTCGCCCAGTTTTGATATTATTTCACCTGTAAATTCTGTATTATCGCAGTCGATGATGGTAATATCGGTTGAAAAGATAGCTTTCTGCATACTGCTGTTCACAAGTCTGCCCATTGCAATAAGCAAAACGACTGTAAACACCATTGAAATGATTGTCTGTTTTGTGAAAAGCTCGGATACTTCTTTTTTAAGCAGGTTAAAGAATTTCATTGCTCTTCACCACCCTTTCAAAGACTTCTTCAAGGTTTTCGGCATTGTAACGCTGTTTCAGCTCATTTGCGGAGCCTGTCACAAGCAGTTTTCCGCCCGATATTATGCCGATTTTTGTTGAGACATATTCTATTTCAAGCATATTGTGCGATGAAATGAGAAAAGACATTCCCTGAGAAGCCAAAGACTTTATCATATTTCTGATTTCAAGCGCGTTGATAACATCAAGTCCCGATGTGGGCTCGTCAAGAATGGCAAGCTTTGGCGATGTCATAACGGCGCGGGCAAGAAGAAGCTTTCTTATCATCCCCCTTGAATAAGAACCTATCTTGTCCTTTAACCTGTCGCCTAGACCGCATATTGCTTCTGCTTTGGCAATATACTTTTTGATTGTTTCTGCGTCGTCCGAGAAAAGACCGCCCATAAATTTAAGGTAGTCATATCCCGTCATTGTTTTGTACGCTCCCGCCTCGTCGGGAAGATATGTAATACATTCCCTTACCTTTGCAGGTGTGGTGAGAATACTGTTGCCGTCAACAACAGCGTCGCCCGATGTGGGGCTGAGAAGGGTAGCTATCATTCGTATCGTCGTGGTCTTGCCTGCTCCGTTTGAGCCGATAAGAGCGAAGATATCGCCCTCGTCAACAGAAAAAGAAACCTTGTCGGCGGCAAATTTTTCTGCCTTGGGATACTTCTTTGAAAGCTCCTTCACTTCAAGAACTGTGCTCATTTTTCTCCCTCCTAAGAGTATATAATCGTGCAATTCTGCACAATATTAAATATAGCACTTTTAAATATGATTTTCAAGTTTTTGGGGGAGAATGCAATGTCTTTGATAGAAATGAACGGAATAAGAAAAAAATATGTCTGCGGCGGCGGAGTTGTCGACGCACTTGATGATATTTCATTGACGGTTGAGGAGGGCGAGTTCATATCGGTGGTGGGGACTTCGGGCTCGGGAAAGTCAACGCTGATGAATATGTTAGGGTGCCTTGACTTGCCCGACGGGGGAGAGTATTTTTTAGACGGCAGAGATGTTTTTTTGATGAACGACCGCGAGCTTTCGGAAATACGCAACGAAAAGATAGGTTTCATTTTTCAGGGGTTTAATCTTATAGGGGAGCTTTCAGCTCTTGAAAATGTGGAACTTCCGCTTTTATACAGAAAAATTCCGCGGGAGGAGAGAAGATACCTTGCCGAGAACGCTCTTAAACGGGTTTTTCTTGAAAAGAGAATGAACCATCGCCCGTCGGAGCTTTCGGGCGGTCAGCAACAGAGAGTTGCAATAGCGAGAGCCCTGGCGGCAAGACCTCGCATTATTCTTGCGGACGAGCCCACGGGTAGCCTTGACAGCAATT
>CAMGJS010000217.1 GCA_946056455.1 uncultured Clostridia bacterium
AGCGAGCGCCTCATTTACGGTAACATTCTTTAGCTCGTCAGTAGTTTTTCCGTACAATGGTCCTCCTGACCCTGTTAAAATGATTTTTTTTGCAGAAGAAATTTTATTTCCCCTAAGACATTGAAAAATTGCAGAATGTTCGCTATCAATGGGAATGATACTGACATTTTTCTTTCTTGAAAGTTCCATCACCAGATTTCCGCCGGAAACAAGGGTCTCTTTATTTGCAAGAGCAATATTCGTTCCCTTATTTATTGCTGTCAGAGTAGGCAAAAGACCTACCATTCCGACAACCGAATTTACAAATAAATCTACCCCGTCAAGAGAAGCAATTTCACATAGTCCTTCCATTCCGGATAGAATTTTTATATCTGTACCAAAAAGCATATCCTTTAACGCGGGATAAAACTTTTCATTATATACGCAAACATACTTAACGCCAAATTCTTTTGCTTGCATAGCGAGAAGTGAAATATTTGAACATGCGGCAAGCGCCAATACTTTATAGCCGTATTTTTTGCATACAGAAAGTGTTTGTGTTCCAATTGAACCGGTACTGCCGATAATACTTATGGTTTTCATAAAATCACCTCATAAAACATTTAATGGGAACAAGATAAAAACCCTGTTCCCGTCAAATATTTAATAGAAAAACTGAATATACCTGAGAGCCAACATCATTACGGGAGCGACAAATAGGACGCTGTCAAATCTATCCAACAGTCCCCCGTGTCCGGGCATAATGTTTCCAAAATCCTTTATCTTAACCTGTCTTTTAATCAAAGAAGCAACGAGGTCGCCGATAATCGCAAGGAATGATGACGCAAATGCAAACACGGCGGCAAAAACATAATTAACATTAATTTCCAGACCGCTATTTCCAAGAATTACTTTATATACAAAACAAGCTAAACTGAATACTACAGCTGTAACAACTACCCCGCCGACTGCACCTTCAATTGTTTTTTTGGGTGAGATTGATGGACACAGTTTATGTTTTCCCATTGTGACACCAACAAAATACGCTCCAGCATCAGAAATCCATGGAGCAGCAAGAGTAAGACAAAGATAGTATGCTCCGTGAACATAAGCGTTTCGTATTTCCATAAGACAATTCATAGAAAACGAAATGAGTATAGTAATACCTACCATATAGAAAAATTTTTCAATTTGGATTTTCTCAAAATAGATAAGAAGCAGAAAAAACGCAATTAACGCAAAACAAATATAAAATATTTCAGAAAAAGGCTTTAAGAAGGAAAGACTAAAAAACGGGAGCAAAGTTCCGAACATAAGACAAATACTGAATAGCAGCTTATATTCATTGCATTTATTTGCTCTGAGGGCTTCCCACAAAAGAATAACAGTCAATCCTGCTATTGTAAAATTGTATGCTATCGTCCCCGAAATAATTACAAGAAACACCGCAATGCATATTCCTACAAGTGCAGTAATTGTTCTTTGAAGCATTGCAGTCAAACACCTCCATATCGTCTTTTTCTGTGCTTAAAGTCATCAAGAGCCTTATCAAGGTCCTTTTCAGAAAAATCAGGCCAAAGAATATCAGTAAAATAATACTCGGCATAAGCCGCTTGCCATATAAGAAAATTTGAAATCCGGAGCTCACCACTCGGTCTGATAATATAATCAACATCAGGTATGCCCTTTGTATAAAGAAGATTTGAAAACAGACTCTCATCAATTTGCGATGAAGATATTATCCCACTTTTTACAAGTTCTGATACCTGCTTAGCGGCATGAATGATGTCATCGCGTCCGCCGTAATTAATTGCAAGTATCAATGTCATAGAATCAAAATCCTTTGAATCTTCCTCAAGGGCTATCATTTTGGATCTGAACTTGTCATCAAAAACCGATTTATCGCCAATAAACATAACACGGACATTCTCTTTAATATGTTCCCTGACCTCGTCAAGATATTTATCAAAAAGCTCCATAATGGCTTCCACTTCATCAGAAGGCCTTTTCCAGTTTTCGGTTGAAAATGCAAAAAAAGTTATATACTTAATTCCGATTTTCTTGCAATATTTAACTATCTTCTTAAAAGTCTTTGCTCCTTCTTTATGCCCGAACTTTCGTTGAAGGCCTCTTTTTTCAGCCCATCTCCCGTTACCGTCCATTATAAAGCCTATATGTGTCGGAAGGACCGATTTATTATTTTCGGACATAATACACCTCAATAATTTAGATAGACATTATCTCTTTTTCTTTTTCTTCAGCGACTTTATCGATATCAGCGACATATTTGTCTGTAAGTTTCTGAATATCCTTTTCGCAATTTGCAAGGTCATCTTCTGTGATCTCAGAATTTTTCTTCATTGTTTTGAATTTATCCATTGCGTCTCTTCTGATATTTCTGATAGTAACTTTACCTTCCTCGGCAAATTTCTTTATCTGCTTGCAAAGTTCCTTTCTTCTTTCCTCGGTAAGTTGGGGGAATGTAAGTCTCAAAAGCTTTCCGTCGTTTACAGGAACAATTCCGACATCAGAGGCAAGAATTGCTTTTTCAATAAGTTTAAGCGCAGAAGCGTCCCAAGGCTGAATAACAAGAACTCTCGCCTCGGAAACAGATATAGCAGCCATCTGATTAACAGGTGTAGGTGCTCCGTAATAATCTACAAGGACCTTATCGAGTACAGCAGGATTTGCTCTTCCCGCTCTTATGGTGGAATACTCATGTTTAAGGGAATTAAGGCATTTTTCCATTTTTTCTTTTGCTGAATTCATCT
>CAMGJS010000218.1 GCA_946056455.1 uncultured Clostridia bacterium
CAGCAACAAGAAGGTCGACTATTGACATATTTTCGGATACTTCAACAGTGGGCATATTATCCGAATGTCCCGATCCTCCGAATACCGCCTTCGCAGCATCTCTCGCCTTCTGAGCCTCTTCATCTCCGTGAACAAGCTTTGTAAGCTCGTAAGCAAGGAGTTCTTTCGCCTTGTTGAACTCAGCACCCTCCATTGTTTTTTCCATTTCTTCTATTTCTTCAATAGGAACAAATGTGAGCATTTTAAGACATTTGATAACATCAGCGTCCGAAACATTTCTCCAGTACTGGAAGAAATCATACGGAGAGGTTTTATTGGCGTCAAGCCATACAGCGCCGTTTTCTGTTTTTCCCATTTTCTTTCCTTCGGAATTAAGAAGAAGCGTTATTGTCATTGCATGAGCGTCTTTGCCGAGTTTTTTTCTGATAAGCTCCGTTCCTCCAAGCATATTTGCCCATTGGTCATCTCCGCCGAACTGCATATTACAGCCGTATTTCTGATAGAGCATATAAAAATCGTAGCTCTGCATTATCATATAGTTGAACTCAAGGAATGTAAGACCTCTCTCCATTCTTTGCTTGTAACACTCAAAGGTAAGCATTTTATTAACGCTGAAGCATGCTCCGACCTCACGGAGAACATCAATATAATTAAGATTGAGAAGCCAGTCACCGTTATTTACAACAATGGCCTTGTCCTCTGAAAAATCAATAAATCTACTCATCTGCTTTTTAAAGCATTCAACATTATGATTTATCGTTTCCTTGGTCATCATCTTTCTCATATCGGTCTTTCCCGAAGGGTCGCCTATCATAGCCGTCCCCCCACCGATAAGGACAATAGGCTTATTTCCTGCCATCTGAAGCCTTTTCATAAGGCAAAGAGCCATAAAATGTCCTACATGAAGGCTGTCTGCAGTAGGGTCAAACCCGATATAAAAAGTTGCCTTTCCGTTATTAATCATTTCACTGATTTCTTTTTCATCAGTAACCTGGGCAATAAGTCCTCTTCTGACAAGTTCTTCGTAAAGTGTCATTTCTTTCTCTCCTTTAGAATTTGAATTTAAAAAATCCTCAGACAGAATACTGTCTGAGGACGATTAAATCGTGGTACCACCTCAATTTATCGGCAAAGCCGACCTCTTGAACGCTGTAACGGGCGTGACCGTATTTCCCTACTGTAATGTTCAGAAAATCAGCTCCGGGATGTATTCGCCTTAACGAAGTTACTTTCTTGCACCAACCGAAAGCTCTCTTCAAACTTGCATAATAAGGTTACTTGTTCCCTTCAAAGCCTTTCAAATATGGGTATATGATACCATATTTAAATTTTAATGTCAAGCATTATTTTTTGATTTAAGAAGTTGTTCTGCGTTTTCAAGCATAAGTTCATTTATACTGTCTCCGCCCATAATTCTTGCGATTTCGTATTTTCTTCCTTCGAAATCAAGTGGTTTGACAGTTGTTGAAGTCTTTTCGCCGTCCAGACTTTTTTCGATAAGCATATGCCTGTCTGCCATTACAGCTATCTGGGCAAGATGCGTAACGCAAAGCACCTGCCTTATCTTTCCTATCTGAGCAAGCTTTATTCCGATTTTTTGAGCCGCTCTTCCGCTGACTCCTGTGTCTATTTCATCAAAAATCATTGTCGGAATATCGTCCTTCTCGGCAATAACGCTTTTAAGGGCGAGCATAATACGCGAAAGTTCTCCTCCAGAAGCTATCTTTGCAATAGGCTTAGGCGGTTCTCCTTTATTTGCAGAAATTAAAAGCTCCATTGTATCCATTCCATTTATGGTAAGCTTACCCTTTTCATGAGTAAATGAAAGTTTGACTCCGGGCATATTCAAAAATTCAAGTTCCTTTGAAACCTCGTCTATAAACCTGTTTGCCGCTTCTTCTCTGCTTTTTGAAAGAGCTTTTGCCTTTTCTGTAACCTCTGATAAAAGAGCAGTTTTTTCTTCATTCAATGCGGCAGTCTGAACATCAGAGTCCGAAAGTCTAAGCAATTCATCGGCAGAGGAATTATAAAGCTTCAAAACATCGGACAATTCTCCGTATTTTCGCTTTATCTTGATTATATCATCGCGGCGGTTTGAAAGATATTCGAGCCTTTCGCCGTTTACATCAATCTTATCTCTCAAAGACGAAAGCTCGGACGAAATATCTTCAATTTCAATTTTTGCAGAATTCAGTCTCTCACATAAAGAAGATATTTCCTCGGACATATCCGAATATTCCGATAGCCTTTCCGAAACGGCAAATAGCAAATCGGACACCGAAGCGTCGTCATCGCCTGTCAATGCTCCGCAAGAAAAAGATACTGCTCTTGAAATCATCTCGCTGTTGCTGGCAAACTTGTATTCTTCCTCAACAGCAACATCCTCTCCATCAGAAAGTTCCAATGAACCTATTTCATCCACTAAATCCGAAAGATATGCAATCCGTTTGTTTTTCTCATCAATAGAAAGATTAAGTTCCTTTATTTTTCTTGAAATATCCTGCAATTTTCTGAATGAGGTCTTATAATCTTCAATTTGAGCTTCAAGCTCTCCAAAGCTGTCGATTATATCGATATGTCTTTCAGGCGACATAAGTATCTGATTATCGTGCTGACCATGGATATTTATAAGAAGACTTCCTATATCATGAAGCGCAGAAACGGTAGAAGGTCTTGAATTAATTCTCGCAACGCTCCCTCCGTCCGAAGAAATTTCTCTAGAGAGTATTACAGTTCTGTCATCGCATGA
>CAMGJS010000219.1 GCA_946056455.1 uncultured Clostridia bacterium
CATATCTATTTTGCAACAGGAGACAGTATTGAACGCATCAAGCTTCTTCCTCAGGCTGAACTTCTTGCTGATAAGGGATATGAAATACTCTATTTCCTTGACAGCGTTGATGAATTTGCAATTCAGGTTATGACAAATTATGACGGCAAGGACTTTGTATCAATAGCTTCAGGCAACCTTGACCTTGAAACCGAAAGCGAAAAGAAAGAGCTTGAAAAGAAATCGGAAGAGTATAAGGACCTCTTTGACTTTATGCAGGGACAGCTTGCCGATAATATAAAGGAAGTTCGTCTTTCACAGCGCCTTAAGACACACCCTGTCTGCATAACTTCAGCGGGTGCTTTGACTGTTGAGATGGAAAAGATAATGAACAGAATGCCTAATCCGACAGGAAATAAGGTTAAAGCGGAAAAAGTTCTTGAAATCAATCCCGAGCATCCTATTCTCGGAACACTCAAAAAGCTCTATGAAACCGATAAGGATAAACTTGTGGAATATACAAAACTGCTTTACACTCAGGCTTTGCTGATTGAAGGAATTGCGGTTGAAAATCCTGTCGAACTTTCAAATCAGATATGTAATCTTATGGTTGAAAATAATAAATACACCGATTAAATAAGGGGATTTACAGGCTACTCTTGTAAATTCCCTTGAATTTTTTATGAATTTTTTGCAAGATTGTTGACATTAACTTTCATTTATGCTATAATCTTTTCAATGAAAAATTTGAATTTGAGGAGAATAAATATGGTTAAGATAGGTGTAATGGGTTACGGCAACCTTGGAAGAGCCGTCGAATGTGCAATAATGAATAATCCCGATATGGAGCTTGTTGCAGTTTTTACAAGAAGAGCACCCGAAACGGTGAAAATTCTTTCAAAGACAGCAAAGGTTTACAAAATCGATGAAGCAAAAAATATGACAGACAAAATTGATGTTATGATAATGTGCGGCGGAAGCGCAACTGACCTTCCCGTACAGACTCCCGAATTTGCTGAGCTTTTCAATGTAGTTGACAGCTTTGATACTCACGCAAAAATTCCTGAGCATTTTGCAAATGTTGACGCAGCTGCTAAAAAAGGCGGAAAAACTGCTTTTATCTCAATCGGCTGGGACCCTGGTATGTTCTCGCTTAATCGTATGTTGGGAAATGCAATTCTTCCCGACGGCAAGGACTATACATTCTGGGGCAAGGGTGTTTCTCAGGGACATTCAGACGCTATAAGAAGAATAAAGGGTGTTAAAAATGCCAAGCAGTATACCGTTCCCGTTCCTGAAGCGCTTGAAAGGGTTAGAAACGGCGAAAATCCTGAGCTTACAACACGCGAAAAGCATACAAGACTTTGCTATGTTGTCGCTGAGGATGGTGCAGACAAAACTGCTATTGAAAACGAAATCAAGAATATGCCCAACTATTTTTCCGATTATGATACAACTGTAAACTTTATTTCAGAAGAAGAACTTCTTAAAGAACACAGCGGAATGCCTCATGGCGGATTTGTTATCAGAACCGGCAAAACAGGAGTAAATAAAGAAAATTCCCATGTTATTGAGTATAGATTGCAACTTGACTCAAATCCCGAATTTACAGCGAGCGTACTTGTTTGCTTTGCAAGAGCGGCGGCAAGACTTAATGCCGAGGGCAATACGGGTTGCAAAACAATATTTGATGTACCTCCCGCATATCTTTCTTCGATGAGTGGAGAGGAATTAAGAAGACAACTCCTATAATTCAACACAAACCAAAAATCGCTCAGTCATATAGGCTGAGCGGTTTTTGGTTTTATGATTTATTTCTTTTTGCTTTTATTTTCTCTGTTCGGCTTAACATTTTGTTGTAAAATGAAAGCTTATCTTCATCAAGGTCATATATCATCCTGCTTGCGCGGAAAGTATTGTCAGCGTTCTTTCTAAAATTTACTCTTATAAAATATCCCTTTTTGCAAACGCATTCAGCAACCGATATTTTTCTGTCTCTTGCCTGATACGCCCAATCGCCGCACTCTACAGTTTCATTACATTCGGGACAAGAAAATGTGCATATCTCTTTTGAATTCAAAAGCTTTCTGATACTTGAATAATTCTTTTTTATACAATGGTCAGAGCTTTTTTTGTTGTGAGCTTTTATTTTTTTGAGTGATTTATAATTCTCTATTGCACTTGTCATATCAAGATGGGAACAAACAAGCGCCGTTCCGATTGCGTCGTTAAGCGCGTCGTGAGCTTCAAATTCAGGCTCTCCAAGTAAACTGACTGCGCTTGACAGAGAGTGCTGACGATTTTCCTTTGTTATCTGATTATCAAAAATCAACTGTAAGTCGTAACATTCGGGGATAAAGCCTCGGTCAATCCTATAAATTGCAAGGTTATCCTCTAATATGCCTATGTCATCGTTTCCCCATGTTATAAAGCAATAATCTTCTCCACACCATTCATTGAATTGTCTGAAAGCGTCTTCAAATGGTACACCGCAGGCTTTAAGGTCCGAAGATTTGATTTTGGTAAGCTTTGATACTGCAGAATGAATTTTTTTATAGTATTTTGGTTTTATCATTACCTTGAATTTATCCGAAATATTTAAGTTTTCATCAAGTTTCACTGCGCCTATTTCAATAATTTCTCCCCTCAGGTGAACAGGAGTTTTTATTCTGTTCTCTGCATTAAACGGCATATTCCATTCAAGGTCCAAAACAATAAATTGCATATTATAATCCTCATTACATAGTTATACATA
>CAMGJS010000220.1 GCA_946056455.1 uncultured Clostridia bacterium
GACGAAAAGTTCACCGAGCTTGACACAACAGACAAGCTGAGAGAATATTTTGTCACCTATGTTTTATCAGAGCTTGACAATAATTTTATTACCGAGCTTTGTGCTTCAAGGCGAAAATGCGTGAAATAATCGGCGGTATATCATATTTTATCATACCGTTATCGCAAATTGATAATTGTTTTATTTAAAATCGGTGCTAAAATAAAGGTGTAAAGATTAACAAAGCTTTGCGCCGCGGAATATTCGCTGTGGGATATTTGTATTGTGTGATTGTTACCCTCGTACCCCCTTATCGTGAACCTCTTTCCACAGCGAATTATACCGCCCTACGCTGCGGCGCGCGACAGTTGACAGGACAGCTCCGATTTTATGCGGCGCTGTTATTTTTTTTCCTTGAAAGTCGAGATATCAAAAGCTATAATACAGTTATATAAAATAAGCACTTAACAAATACAAAAAAGTATGTTAAAATTTTAACAGATACAAAAAGCCCCCAAATCACAATCACAATACAGGAGGAATTACCAATGAAGACAAAACAGTATGAAATTGTCGACAGCGTTGAAAAGCTTGAGGCGGCCATCGCCAGGGTAAGAGAAGCGCAGAAGAAATTCGCGACTTATACCCAGGAGCAGGTTGACAAGATTTTTCTTGCGGCGGCAACAGCAGCAAACAAGCAGCGTATCGCTCTTGCAAAGCAGGCGGTTGAAGAGACCGGAATGGGCATAGTTGAAGATAAGGTTATCAAAAACCACTATGCCGCCGAGTACATCTACAACGCATACAAGGACACAAAGACCTGCGGCGTAATTGAAGAGGATACAGCCTACGGCATAAAGAAGATAGCAGAGCCTATCGGAGTTATCGCCGCAGTTATCCCCACAACAAACCCCACATCAACAGCAATTTTCAAAACCCTTCTTGCTCTTAAAACAAGAAACGGTATTATCATAAGCCCTCACCCCAGAGCAAAGCTTTCAACTATCGAGGCGGCAAAGGTCGTTCTTGAAGCCGCAGTTGAAGCAGGCGCTCCCGAGGGTATCATCGACTGGATAGATGTTCCTTCACTTGACCTTTCAAACCTTGTTATGAAAGAGGCGGACATCATCCTCGCAACAGGCGGTCCCGGAATGGTAAAGGCTGCTTATTCAAGCGGAAAGCCCGCTGTCGGAGTTGGCGCAGGCAACACACCCGCAATCATCGATGATACAGCAGACCTTGTTCTTGCAGTAAACTCTATTATTCATTCAAAGACATTCGACAACGGTATGATTTGCGCTTCCGAGCAGTCGGTTATCGTTCTCGAGAGCGTTTATGACGCAGTCAAGAACGAATTTGCTTCAAGAGGTTGCTACTTCCTTGACGCTAACGAAACCGAAAAGGTTAGAAAGACAATCATCATCAACGGTGCACTCAACGCAAAGATAGTAGGTCAGAAGGCGCACAAAATCGCCGCTCTCGCGGGAGTTGAAGTTCCCGAGGGAACAAAGATCCTCATCGGCGAGGTTGAAAGCGTTGACCTTTCCGAAGAATTTGCTCACGAAAAGCTTTCTCCCGTTCTTGCTATGTATAAGGCAAAGACATTTGAAGACGCTCTTGACAAGGCAGAGGTTCTTGTTGCAGACGGCGGTTACGGACATACATCATCGGTTTACCTCAATGCAGTTACAGAAAAGGCTAAGCTTGACGAATTTGCAAACCGTATGAAGACCTGCCGTATCCTTGTCAACACACCCTCGTCACAGGGCGGTATCGGAGACCTTTACAACTTCAAGCTTGCTCCCTCGCTCACACTCGGATGCGGTTCGTGGGGCGGCAACTCGGTTTCCGAAAATGTCGGCGTTAAGCACCTTATCAACATCAAAACAGTAGCTGAAAGAAGGGAAAATATGCTTTGGTTCAGAGCGCCCGAGAAGATTTACATCAAGAAGGGCTGTCTGCCCGTTGCTCTTGACGAGCTTAAAAATGTAATGGGCAAAAAGCGCGCATTCATCGTAACAGACACATTCCTTTATGAAAACGGCTACACAAAGCCTATCACAGATAAGCTTGACGAAATGGGTATTGTTCACACAACATTCTTCAATGTTGCTCCCGACCCGACGCTTGCTTCGGCTAAGGAAGGCGCAGCACAGATGTCAGCATTCAAGCCCGACTGCATTATCGCTCTCGGCGGCGGTTCAGCTATGGACGCTGCAAAGATTATGTGGGTTCTCTATGAACACCCCGAGGCAGACTTTATGGATATGGCAATGCGCTTTGTAGATATCCGCAAGAGAATTTACACCTTCCCCAAGATGGGCGAAAAGGCTTACTTCATCGCTATTCCCACATCAGCAGGTACAGGCTCTGAGGTTACCCCCTTTGCCGTTATCACAGATGAAAAATCGGGCGTTAAGTATCCTCTTGCAGACTACGAGCTTCTTCCCGATATGGCTATTATCGACACAGACTTCCATATGAGCGCTCCCCGCGGACTTACAGCCGCTTCGGGTATCGACGCTGTAACTCACGCGCTCGAAGCTTATGCCGCAATGCTTGCAACAGACTACACAGACGGTCTTGCACTCAAAGCGCTCAAAACAATATTTGAATATCTTCCTCGTGCATACGAAAACGGACAGACCGATGTTGAGGCAAGAGAGAAGATGGCAAATGCCGCAACAATGGCAGGTATGGCATTCGCAAACGCATTCCTCGGCGTATGTCACTCAATGGC
>CAMGJS010000221.1 GCA_946056455.1 uncultured Clostridia bacterium
AATATATGCTGTATCGGCATTAGCGTCTATAATTCTGATAGCAGTCGGATTTGTGGGAAGCTTTGCCGTAGCTGTGGAGCAATATAAATTTGATTTTAATAAGTCAGATACTTTTCAGGTGTATTCCGATGACATAGCGGATGGAATATGGAATAATGATATCAGTAATCAGGCTGACGGACAGAACATGTCCCCCGAACTTCACTGGGAAGCTGTTCAGGGTGCGAACATTTATTATGTTTATATGATAGATGAAACGGCGGATAACTGGTTGCAGTGGGAAATAGACGGGATACCGTACACAGATATTTCAAAAGGGTTGTGTGATGATGAGTATAAAACAGTTATGAATGTTGATGATTATGAAGTCAAAGGACAGTATATCGGACCATATCCGCCATACGGAACACACACATATACTGTATATGTTTTTGCTCTGAAAAATGAGCCTTTTGGGGTAGAGTCAACAAATTTTGACGGAAGTGGCAATGATATAGCACAGATAGCCGAAGAGTTAAACAGTTCGCCATATACGGATTATAATAATCTGATTGGTTACGGAAAGATATCTGCTTTTTATACAGCGCGTCAGGAGTAAAATTTCCAGTTACAGAGGAGCCACAATCAAATATTAAAAACAGCCAAGTATAACACTTGGCTGTTTTCAATATTTTTTACTTAATCTCCCTTATATTATCAATGTCAATCCGCTCGCCCGAGGTGAAAACAAGCTGTTTTGCGCTATCGTCAATGTGCCGCAGCGTTCCCGTGAACGAGAGATATTTTCCGCCAGACTTCTTTTCATCGGGACAAAAATATATAAGAGTTACCTGCGGTCGCTCGCCGAGTTTTTCTCTCAAAGAAATCATCGCTTTGTTAAGATAATCTTCTTCGTCCTCGGTGAGCTCGCGCTTTTCTTCTGTGAGCCTTGCCTTTTCTTCAACCTCGTCGTCATATCCCGTCAGAGCCGCAAAGGGAGAAAATTGTGCGGCGCGGTTTATCATAGTCATTCTTGGGTGACTTTGAGATGTGGGGCAAGGGAGGTCTATTATGTCGCCGTATTTTTCCTCTGCCGTTAAATTGTCCACCATAAATTCTCCTTTCTACGCTTTGTGTCCGCCGACCTGACCGTTACGCTCGATGGTCGTTGCGCCGTCTTTGAAATTCATTCCCTTTAATACAGCGTTCTTGCCGTATTTCTTTTTAAGACCTATGACAGCTTTCTGTATGCTTTTTTCTTTGTCGAGCTCTTTTTGCTCCTCTTCGTTTTTCTTTTGGAGCGCGCCGTAATCTGTGAAAAGGTCCATCTGCTCCATTATGCTTTCGGGAGCGTCCCCCTCTTTGACAACATGATTTGCCGTGACACTTATTCTTCTTATCGTCAGCTTTCGGTTGACGATTTTTTTATATAGTTCAATGACTTTTTCGGTGATGATTTTCGTTGACGAGGTATACATTCCGATGTTGACAGAGCCGTGCGAAGACTTTGGTACCTTTCTTCCGTAGCGGTCAGATTCAACATCTCCGCTGTAACTATTATTGCCGACATTTTCCGTATCATAGCCGACAGTAAGCACCATCTGGTCGGTGACAAGTCCCTTGTCAACAAGGTCAAGGGTCAGCAGGTCGGTCATTTCACGAACGATAAGCTCGCCCTTTTCAAAGCTGTAAGGCGACCTTAAAACCTGCCCCGAACCTATGCTGTTGTTTTCGGGCTTGTACTTTTTTATGTCGGATATTCGGCAAGGCTCATACCCCCAAGCGTGATCGATGAGCAGTTCAGCGTTTATCCCGAATGTCTTGTATAAAAGCTCCTCGTTGTAAAAACCGTCTTTTTTTCCGACAGAGCACCTTGCAATGTCCCCCATAGTGAAAAGCCCTAATTGTTCAAGTCGGTTTGCATAGCCTTTTCCCACTCGCCAGAAGTCCGTCAGCGGAGTGTGGTTCCAGAGCAGTCTGCGGTAGGACGCCTCGTCAAGCTCGGCTATTCTCACACCGTCTTCATCGGGCGGAATTTTTTTCGCCACAATGTCCATTGCGACTTTGCAAAGATAAAGGTTTGTGCCTATCCCTGCCGTTGCGGTAACTCCCGTTTCTTTCAGCACTTCTCTTATCAGCATTACAGCAAGTTCACGGACGGTTTTGCCGTATGTTTCAAGGTACGAAGTAGCGTCTATGAAAACCTCGTCTATAGAGTAGACATGAATATCCTCGGGGGCTATATATCTTAAATAAATGTTGTAAATGTCCGCACTGACCTTCATATAGTGCGCCATCTGCGGAGGGGCAACAAGGTAATCGACAGCAAGCGTGTTGTCGGAGCAAAGCTTTGTGTAGTCATAGCTTTGCCCCACAAGAATACCGTTTGGAGCCTTTCTCTGCCTTTCGGAATTGACTTCCTTGATACGCTGAACTACCTCAAAAAGCCTTGCTCTGCCCTTTATGCCGTATGTTTTAAGAGAGGGAGACGCCGCAAGGCAGATTGTCTTTTCGGTGCGAGAAATATCCGCAACAACAAGGTTTGTCGTCAACGGGTTAAGTCCGCGTTCAACGCACTCGACCGAGGCATAGAACGATTTAAGGTCTATTGCGATGTATGCTCTTTCTGCCATACTTTATCTCCTTTCTTTTTTTATTTTAGTATACCACATATTGAATGGAAAAACAAATGAAAAGCAAGGTTACTTTTCTTTTACGATAAAATATGATTTACCC
>CAMGJS010000222.1 GCA_946056455.1 uncultured Clostridia bacterium
GGTGTAAATTGTAACATATTTTTTAAGAAATTGCAAGCTTTTTTTGATAAAATTGCATTATTATCAAGAATAGACACATTTTTTGCAAAAACAGCGCAAGGCAAAAACCCTGCGCATATTTTATTCGACATATTCCGACTTTATTCCAAAAAATTCTTCAAGAGTTTTTCCGCTTTCATAAACCTCTTTGGCAAGGTCGTCACCTAAATATCTTATGTGCCACGGCTCATACATATACCCCGTTATATCTTCCTTACCCTTGGGGTATCTTATGATGAAGCCGTATTTATAGCAGTTTTCGGCAACCCATTTACCCTCTGCCGTGTTTGCAAAGGAGTCGTCAATGCTGTTAAGGTCAAAGGCAAGACCTGTCTGATGCTCCGAATGTCCCGCTCTTGCGGAATATCTGTCCGCCGCGGCTTTGCCGTCCCTGTCGGCATAACGCTTATAAAGTCCTGCCTGATAATCAAAACTGCGAAAACCCGATGAGATATAGATATTAAGCCCCTCCGATGCCGCCGCCGACTGCATTTTCTTGAAAGCGTCCTCGGCGGTTTTGTCAACCCCTGGGTTATAGTCCGACGGAAGAGAGTATGTCTTGTTGACGATAATCACTCCGCGGATATATGTAATGCCGTTTTTAACGGTAATGTCCCCGTTTGTGTATTCGCTGACGGTTGTCGTCTCAGAGGTTGTTTCTGTTATTTCTGTTGTTGTTTCCTGCGGCAGAGTAGTTTCCGCAGAGGCGGTTGTACCCTCCGTTGACGGAACAAGTCCGACGGGACCGTCGGGAATTGTTGTCGCTGTCGAAGTTGTCTGTTCGGTTTCAACTTCGGGCTGAATTACGGGAGCGACCTCTTTTTCACAACCTGAAAGCGAAAGTATTGTCACTAAAACCGCAAGAAGTGCTATGTACCTTTTCATTTTTCCTCCCAAAGAGCTATGCTGATTTTTTCACTCTGATACAGCTTCTTTTTCTGATAGCTCTTTTTCTTTCGATAAACGACTTTGCATTGGAAAAAATTTTGTCCGCCGCCATAAGAAATGCTATTATTGCTATTGTTACTACTGCTTCCATTGTTATGCCTCCTTGAATTAAAAGCTTGTCCTTTAATTTAAGTATAGCATAACAGGTGTCCAAAAAATCTCTCTGTAAATCAGATTAAATCGGAACGGTTAACGGCGCTGAAAAGTGCGTTGATAGAAGCGGTCATAATGTCGGTATGGATACCCGTTCCCCATATTGTTTTTCCGTTTTCGTCGGATATTCCCACATAAGCTACCGCCTGAGAATTTGAGCCCTGCTGTAAAGCGTGCTCGGTATAGGTCACAATGTCGTATTTAAGTCCGAGGCTTTCTTTAAGCGCATTTGAAACAGCGTCCATACGACCGTTTCCCGAACGGGTGATCACCTTCGGCATACCGTTGTACTCAATGGAAACTGTCGCTTCAATGCCGTTACGCTGAGCGTAGTGAGCCTCTTTGAGCAAAAGCTTTGTCTGAATGTTGACATAGGTATTTTGGAATATTTCAAGCACCTCGTCGGGTGAAAGCTCTTTGTGAAGCCTGTCGGAATATTCCTTTACGGTATACCCTAAATCCTCGCGCATTTTCTTAGGCAGATAGTAGCCGTAGTTCTGTTCGAGAAGATAGCCTATTCCGCCCTTGCCCGACTGGCTGTTTATGCGGATAACATCGGTCTGGTATTCTCTTCCTATATCGGCAGGGTTTATGGGGATATACGGCACATTCCATACAGTTTCTCCCTTTTCCTCGCGCCATTTGAGCCCTTTTGCGATAGCGTCCTGATGAGAGCCCGAAAAAGCGGCAAACACAAGCTGTCCGCTGTAAGGCTGACGCTCGTATATTTTCATATGTGTGGTTTCCTCATACATTTCTGATATAGAAGGAATGTCCGAAAAGTCAAGCTTGGGGTCAACCCCTTGAGAGAACATATTCATCGCAATGGTGACAATATCAAGGTTGCCCGTTCTTTCGCCGTTGCCGAAGAGCGTTCCCTCTACCCTTTCCGCTCCTGCAAGCAGAGCCATCTCAGCCGCCGCAACAGCGCACCCTCTGTCGTTATGGGGATGGATTGAAAGAATTACATTATCGCGATAAGAAAGGTTGTCCGACATATACTCAATCTGTGCGGCATATATATGCGGCATAGCGTTTTCAACCGTGTTCGGCAGATTTATTATAACCTTATTTTCCGCAGTAGGTTTCCAGACATCAAGCACCCTGTTGCAGATGCGCAGAGCAAATTCGGGTTCTGTCCCCGAAAAGCTTTCGGGAGAATATTCAAATTTAAAATTGCCCTCGGTCTTTTCTGCATACTCGGCAAGAAGCCTTGCACCGTCCTCGGCAATTTTTATGATTTCATCCTCGGACATTCTGAAAACCTGCTCGCGCTGAGCCTTTGATGTCGAGTTATAAAGATGAACGACCGCATTTTTTGCGCCCTTTAACGCTTCAAAGGTGCGTGCGATTATATGCTCTCTCGACTGAGTCAGAACCTGAACGGCAACATCGTCGGGGATAAGGTCTCTTTCAATAAGAGTCCTCAAAAAGACAAATTCAGTCTCCGACGCGGCGGGAAAGCCTATTTCAATCTCCTTAAAGCCTATCTTTACAAGCGCTTCAAAAAATCGTATTTTTTCTTCAAGGCTCATCGGAACGGTAAGCGCCTGATTGCCGTCACGAAGGTCAAC
>CAMGJS010000223.1 GCA_946056455.1 uncultured Clostridia bacterium
AATCACATTCTTTAAGCTCTTCCCTTTGTGCATTGAGCTTTCTTGAAATACGCTCGTAGGTATTCGATAGAAACTTTATCATATTGGCAGAACGCTGTTTGAGGCGGTTTGTGTTATCCCTTTCGGAATAAAATCTGTCAAGGGTTTCTCCTGCTGTATGATATGTTTTTTTCGTCATCAAAGAGCCGTACTGACTTATATCGGTAAAGCAGAAGTCTTTAAGCGACTTGTTCTCGTCAATAAGGACAGTGAATTCACATCTGCCCGACAAAAGCTTTTCCCGCTCGGAGAAAATATAGTCGCAAAGCTTTTCAAAGGTAATGTTGTCAAGCTCTTCAAGGGTAATATCCTTACCTGCCGACTTATCGACACATTCTCTTGCAAAAAGAGGAGAAATACCCTCAAAGGTTGCAACAAGGCACTTTGCAAGGTCGTTGTTACGGCAGGAGTAGAGTTTTTCTTTTATTTCTTCCTTTGAAGAATACAAAAACGATATTTTATCGGGCTTTGTCGGCGCTTCATAATTCATTCCGGGCAGAATCATTCGTTCTCTTGACATTTCGGCGTCAACGCGCTTTATAGCGTCGATAATCCTCCCCTCGCCCGATATTAGAATGATATTTGAGTATTTTCCCATTATTTCAATCGCAACGGTGACCTTTACCATATCTCCGATTTCGTTCATTGCTTCAAAATCAAACCAGAGTATTCTTTCAAGACCATCCTGCCTTATATCCAAGAGCTTTCCTCCGCCCAGGTGCTTTCTCATAAGCATACAGAACATAGGCGGACTTTTCGGGTTTTCTGCCGATATGTCCGTAAGATGAACTCTTGCACAGTTTGCTCCTGCTGATAAAAGGAGCTTTTTCGTTCCTCCCTGAGCTCTCATAACTATTATTATTTCATCCCTTGAGGGCTGATAAATCTTGTCAATTCTTCCGCCGATAAGAGGGAGAAGTTCTTGTCTTACTGCGTATAAAAACGCTCCGTCGAGTGCCATATATCCTCCGTAAAATTAAAATTCATATTCAACAACATCAACGCTTTTTTCGGACTTTATAAATTCCGTGTCGGGAAAAGCGCGCGATAGAAGGTCTGCAATATATTTCACCATAATTATTTCTGTATGAAAATGTCCGCAGTCATAAAGCGAAAGCCTGATATTCTTTGCGGCTATCCATCTGTCGTGCTTTATATCTCCGCAAAAATATGCGTCAGCGCCCTTATCGGCGGCAAGTTTCATAAGAGAGCCTCCTCCGCCCGAACAATAAGCTATCTTGCTGATATTTTTTCTTCCCGAACAATACTTGACAACGGTACAGCCGAAGATTTCTTTCAGCATTTTTGCAGTTTCCTGTGGAGTAAAGCTTTTTCTCGATACGCATATTTTTCCAAAGCCGTAACCATCGCCCGTAACTTCAAGAATTTCGGGATTATCGGAAAGGTCAAAAGGTTCTTTTAACATATCAAAGATAATATCATTTATTCCGCCCTTTGCAACATCAAGGCAGGTATGGGAGCATATTGCGGATATTCCGTATCTTGCAAGATTATAGATAGGTGTATCCTTTCCTATCGAGCCAAATTCCTCATATCTGAAATTAAAAACGGGGTGATGAGAGATTATAAGCTCGGCTTTTTTCTCTCTTGCTTCTTCTATGACATCGTTTGTTATATCAAGCGCAACAAGAGCCTTTGTCACCGTATTTTCACGGTCACCCACCAAAAGTCCCGAATTGTCGTATTTATCCGCTCTGTCAAAAGGTGCGGCTTTATCGAGTATATCGTAAATTTCTCCGACTGTTGTCATTTTTATCTCCCTTTCAGAAAATCATCAAAAAGCTTTGCAATTTCTTCATGTTCTTTCAAAAGCCCTTTTTCTTCCGACTTTTTCATTCCGTCAATTATTTTTTTCTCTTTTCTGATAAAAAGCTCGGCATAGGCTCTGTTTTGGGGCAGTTTGCTGTCAGAAATTTTTCCGAGCCACTTTTCTTTAAGAGTAATTTTTTCTTTATATTCTCCGCAAAACAAGACGCTCATAACTGAGTATGCGTGGGTTTTATCAAAAGCGCATTTTTCTTCTTTGATAAAGTATCCATTTTTATATAATGCTTCTCTCAATACCTCCGGCTTTGTCATAGGTTGAAGAACAAGGTTGACATTATTTTTCAGCCACTCTGTTCTGAGGATAATATCTCGGATAAGTTCTCCTCCCATTCCCGCTATAACGACATCTGTTATTCCGTCGGGTAAGATATTGTCAAGACCATCGGACTTTATTATCTTCACCTTATCTTCAATTGCATTCTTTTCGACCGTCTGTTTTGCAAAATCAAGAGGACCGTCGGCAATATCGCAGGCTATTGCAGAAGAACACTTTCCGCTTTTTATAAGTTCGGCAACAAGATACGCGTGGTCTGTTCCGACATCGCATACTGTTCCGACGCCCGAAACAAATTCGGCGCAAAGAGATAATCTTTCGTCAAGCATAGTGTCCCCCAAAAAGACAGAATAAAAGGGCCCCCAAGGGGAGCCCCCTTTTAAATTACTTATCGGCTAAAAATGCGTTGATTTTATCAACAAGCTCGTCAGCGTCAACTCCGTGAACCTCGCACGCCTGAGCTATTGATTCCCCTCTTGCAGAGGGGCAACCAAGACAATGCATTCCCATATCAAGAAAGAAAGGGGCAGTGTCCATATTCATATCAAGAAC
>CAMGJS010000224.1 GCA_946056455.1 uncultured Clostridia bacterium
GAGGAGTATCACAAGGAAATATGTCAACATATTTTTCGTTAATGAGTTTTACTGCCAATGAATATCCGAATTTGAACTTTTCATCGGAATTTTTCATATTTTTATATCTTTTATAATCTTTTCTGAGATTTTTCTGCTTTTTTCTTATTCTGTTATCTTTATCAAAAGAAAAGCCGGGCTCTATGTATTCTTCTGTATCGGTATAGTATCCGTCATCAGATGGCAAAGCTTTTCTCTTTGGAGAAAATAAATCTTCAAAAAAGCGGATAATATCAAAAAAAGCTCTTTTTACAGATGAAACTATAGAATCTTTCTGGCATATAAAAATATAAACCAAAAGAGCGATAAACCCTATTACAAGTATCATTTCTATTATCGTTGAAAGAATACCCGAAGAATTTGAATACTCACCGATAACTTCATCTGCCGTTTCAGTTAAAACCGAATCTCCTTTTGATAGATGGGATATTATCCACTCATATAAATCACAAACACACTTTATTATAAAAAACACGATATCCTTTACAAAAAGTATGGCTTTGAGGATAAACTTTCTGAAAAACATAAGAACAAAAATCAACAAATAGAAAACAAAAAGCAAAGAAAGATTAAAAAATCTAATCTTTTTTGGCAAACTCTTTTTGTCATACCGACGGCGTTCCATAAGAAAGTCGATATTTGACTGATTATTGATAATGCTGTAGAAGACAAAAATTAAGGTAAGAATTATTATGAAATCAAGTTGATTTGAATTGCCTTTAAGTAACGCAAGTGCCAGTACAGAAACTGTATATGAGCATATACAGAACGCTATAAATACATTTCCGAGTATTTTTCCGTACTCCTTCGGAAAACAGATTATCCCCGACACAAAACAAGAAATATACAAAACAGAAGAAAATATAATGTCAGGTATATTGATTATCCCGTAATACGCCTTTGAACATATTACTGCCACAGCTATCGGAATGATACATAAAAATACGCATATTGTCCGATAAATCGCCTTTTTCTGAAAAAGCTTGTCAAGGATAAATTCTGCAAATGCACCCGAAAATCCCACTGCAACTGATAAAGCTGTATCAAGGATTATCCGAAGATTATTCTGATAGAGCAAAGCACATTTCAGCTTTATAAACGGATAAAGCGACAAAAACAATGCAAGGCAGGCTATAATTTTCAGAAAACGATTAAATGATTTTGTCATTTTGCACCGCCTTCTTCCCTGAATAATCCTGATATATTTATAATATTTGCGTCAGATTTGCCAGAAAGAGTAAACAATTTAACATTCTTATTGTTTTCCTGAAAAGAAATAATATCCGAATTCAAATAAGAAGTAACTATATAAATATCAGTGGTATTGCAAAAATGAACTATATCAAAAAGATATCTTTCAAATAATATGGGGGAGTCAAATTCAAGTCCGGCAAAAGTTCTTAACAACCGCAGATTATGCTCCGCACCCGTGTTCATAGGAATGTAAACGGTATCCCCGTCTGCTCCCTTTGTGTTACATAAAAACGATATAGGAATATTGTTTTCAAAACAGTCACATGAAATCGCTGTACAGAATTTAATACACTTTTCAATGCTGTTTTCGCTGAAAAGAGAATTTATGTCTGTTTCTTTTGACTGAAAATTAAGGACGAGAGCGACGCTTTTGCTCGAAGTATATTCTTCGCCAAAAACCATAATTTCATTTCTTTTTGCAGTCGCAAGCCAGTTTATTCTTTGAGTAGGGTTGCTTTCGTCATATTCTTTTATCCCGTTATGATAAAAGTTATCGGGAACAATATTCCTGAAAACTGTTCTGTCGCCGTAAAGCTGTAAAACGGATATAGCTTGTTTATCCGCAAGAACAGGTACAGGCAGAACTGTAAGCTTCGCAGTTATTTCAACGGGCAAAGAAACATTGACAGAACCTAAAAGGTCTGTTGCAACAAGAACTACCTTTTCGATGTCGAAAACTCCCCGTTTTACGCATTTTACATTCCATCTTCGCACTACTCTATGGTAGCTTTTCAGCATAAAGAAGCTTGAAACAAATCTTGTTTTGTCGGTCACCGATGATTGAAGCTCTGCAAATTCAAGCCATTTTGAAGTTGTAATCTCCGATTTGAGCCAAGGTACAGGCAGAAATTTTGCATTTGTTATTTCCTCAATAAAGATAACAGTATCGCCTTCACTTACCTCGTCTTTTTCAAAACGGCAATCATATTTTATATTGCTTACAGACCATCTGCGGTATACATATCCTTCAATTGCGACAACTATGAATACTATGATTAAGAAAATAATAAGTTCCACTCTCTGCTAGCCCTCCCTCGGAACAGGAACGGTATTTATTATTTCGTCTGTAATATCTTTGGCGGATATGCCCTGAGAATATGTATAGCCTTTAAGCAGAAGCCTATGAGATATAACTGAATAGGCAACAGCCTTTACATCATCGGGAAGAACATAATCTCTGCCGTTTAATGCCGCAAAGCCTTGTGAAGCTTTCATTAGCGCAAGAGTTCCCCTTGTACTGAGCCCAAGTCTGATTTTCTGATTATTCCTTGAAGCTTCAGCTATTTCAATGATATAGTTTTTAATCTCATCAGATACAATAACCTTTTTTATCTCCTCCTGAGCCGCTATAACTTCATCGGCAGAGGCAACAGCCGAAAGTTCTTCAAGAGAATCACCTGAAATGGAAGAATCAAG
>CAMGJS010000225.1 GCA_946056455.1 uncultured Clostridia bacterium
TTGGGGAGCAGGCTCTTCTCTCTTCTGAAAAGCTTTCTGCGATATATATTTGAATTCCGTGTCCTTTGGAATATCTGTCTTCAAGCTTGCAATTTTCGGTTCTTCAAAAGACTTTTCGATAACTTCCGTGTTTTTTGTAGCAACGGGCTTTGCCTCGCCCGCCTTTTCGGCAGAAACTTCAAGCGGTTTTCTTTCCGATGATAAAGAAAGCTGGTCGCTCTTTGTATATGTCGGAACAACGGGAGTAACCTTTACCGAATAATCGATCTTTTTTATCGGCTCTGGCGGAGCTTCCTTCTTTTCGTTCTTCATAATGTCATAGGACATTACAGCGTTCTTGACGGCAAAATAAACAGCGTCAAAAACCGTCTTTTCGTCCGAAAATCTCACCTCGATTTTTGTCGGGTGGACATTCACATCAATAGTTTCGGGCGGAATGTCAAGATTTATTACGCAGGACGGAAATTTTCCCGTCATAATCACATTTCGGTACGCTTCTTCAAGCGACACTGTGCAGGTAACGGACTTCACAAATCTTCTGTTGACAAAAAAGTTCTGCAATTTTCTGTTCGAGCCTGCCGACAACGGCTTTACGGTGTATCCCGAAACCCGTATCCCCTCGTATGTATAATCAACGGGGATAAGCGAGTCTGCAAAGGCTCTGCCTAAAACGGCATAAACAGCCGAATAGCTGTCGTTGTCGCCGGGAGTCATAATGTCCTGCCTGTTGTCCCTTATAAATTTGAATGAAATATCGGGGTGAGAAAGAGCAAGCTTTGAGATAACCGAAGATACCGCGTTGCCCTCTGTCACATCTTTTTTGAGAAATTTCTGCCTTGCGGGGACATTGTAGAAAATATCCCGAATAATTATCATTGTGCCGTCGGGGCAACCGCATTGTTCAATGAGCTTTTCCTCAGAGCCTTCAATGATATAGTGCGTACCGAACTGCTCCCCTTTGACCTTTGTGAGCACCTCTACCCTTGAAACAGCGGCTATTGAGGCAAGCGCCTCTCCTCTGAACCCTAAGGTGAGTATCTTGTCAAGGTCGCACTTTTCTTTTACCTTGCTGGTTGCGTGGCGCAAAAATGCCGTTCTTATATCCTCTTCCGAAATTCCGCAGCCGTTGTCCGAAATACGCATATAGGTTGTTCCGCCGTTTTTTATCTCGGCGGTGATAGCCGTCGCTCCGCTGTCGATAGAATTTTCGATAAGCTCCTTTATAACGGAGCAAGGTCTGTCGATGACCTCTCCTGCGGCGATAAGCTCTGCTATTTCTTTTGAAAGAAGATTTATCTTCGGCATTTTTTCACCTCCTTAAAGCATCTTTATAAGCTCGCCCAAAAAGTATTTTGCGTCGTCGGGAGTAAGCTCGTCAATGTTCGTTTTTCTGAGCTTTTCTATAATATCCTCGTGACTTATGGACGAGAACGAAATCTGGTCCGAGGACTGCTTTACGGGCTTGTAGTCGGTATTTTCTTCAAGCTCCGATAAAATCTGCTTTGCCCTGCTTGTGACCTTTTGAGGAATACCTGCAAGCTTTGCAACTTCAATGCCGTAGCTTTCGTCCGCTCCGCCCTCGACAATTTTTCTTAAAAATTTTATTTCCTCACCGCGCTTTTTAACGGCAACGCTGTAATTCTTAACGCCGTCAAGAGTTCCTTCAAGGGCGATAAGCTCGTGATAATGGGTTGCAAAAAGCGTCTTGCAACCGATAATTCTCTTGTTTGAGATTTGCTCGGCAATAGCCTTTGCAATGCTGAGTCCGTCAAGAGTTGAAGTTCCTCTGCCCACCTCGTCAAGAATGACAAGGCTGTTCTTTGTGGCATTTTTGAGAATGTCGGCAACCTCGCTCATCTCCACCATAAAGGTTGATTGTCCTGCCGATAAATCGTCCGACGCGCCTATTCTTGTGAAAATCTTGTCCACAATAGAAATCTTTGCGTAAGAAGCAGGAACAAAACAGCCTATCTGCGCCATAAGCGTGATGAGTGCAACCTGCCTCATATATGTCGATTTTCCCGACATATTCGGTCCCGTTATGATAGCCATACGATTGCTTTCGGTATCAATGCAGGTATCGTTGGGGACAAAAGTCTCGTCCCCCAGCATAAGCTCGACAACGGGGTGTCTGCCGTCTTTTATGTTGATAACGCCGTCAACGGTAATATCGGGCTTGACATAAAGATTTTTAGCCGAAACATAGGCAAACGAGGTCATAACATCGACAACGGCAAGAGCCTCCGCCGTTTTTTGGACCTCTTCAAGCTTTGTTGCGACAAAATCTCTCACCTCGTTGAAAATGTCGTTCTCAATAGCGATGATTTTGTCTTTTGCGCCGATGATTTTGTTTTCCTCTTGTTTAAGCTCTTCCGTGATAAAACGCTCGGCATTCGTCAGCGTCTGTTTTCTTATGTATGTGTCGGGGATAAGGTCGTAATTCGATTTTGTGACCTCGATATAATATCCGAACACACGATTATAACCGATTTTCAGGTTCTTGATACCCGTGCGTTCCTTTTCTCTTTCTTCGATTTCACGCAGAATATCGTTTCCGCCGTTGATGATATGTCGCAAGCTGTCTAATTCGTCATTAAAGCCGTCACGGATAACTCCGCCGTCCTTTACGCTTACGGGCGGTTCGTCAACAATAGCATTATCCACAAGGTTTGAAATTTCTTCAAGCGTGCTTATATCGTCGTTGCAGG
>CAMGJS010000226.1 GCA_946056455.1 uncultured Clostridia bacterium
CATCGCGGTTCGGCTCTTCATCGCTCACAGGTAGTCTGTTTCGGCAGAAAGACCTGTCACATTGAGCCTGCCGTTCTTTATGAAAACAAGGCGGTCACGCTCGATGTTTCGGGCGGCTGGCACGACGCAGGCGACTATTCCCGATGCGTTGTCACGGCGGCTATATCTCTCGGTCACCTTTTATACGGATACATTATGTTCCCCGAAGTTTTCAACGACAACGAGGGCGTGTCGGAGTCGGGCAGACCTTGTCCGCTGATAATTGAAGAATGTCGTTATGAGCTTGAATGGCTGCTTAAAATGCAGGATAAGGACGGTGGAGTTTATCACAAGGTTTCTTCTCTTGAATATGCCGATTATGTTATGCCTGCAGACGATAAAAAGAAACAATATGTTTTCAGAAAGACCGCCTCGGCGACAGCACTCTTTGCCGCTGTTACTGCCCTTGCCGCGCGGATATTCGAGCCTATGGGAATGAAGATAATAAAAAAGCTCCGCTCCGCCTCCCTTGCCGCGTGGGCGTGGCTTCTCAACAACCCCGTTGATGTCCCCTTTAAAAACGCAAGAGGGGTAAATTCACCCGAATACAGCGACAGTTTTCTTGACGACGATATTTTCTGGGCGTCGTGTGAGCTTTACAGTCTTACGGGAGAAAAGACTTTTGCCGAAAAGCTGGAATCGCTTTGCAACACCGTTGATACTACGGGATTTTCAATAGGAAGCGTAGGCGGTTTCGGCGCGCTGTCATATATCCGCTCGGAATGTGACAAGGACGAGGACACCTTGAAAGCTCTCAAAGGCGCGCTTACATATCGGGCAGAAACGATATGCGCCGCCGCAAGACACAGCGGTTATCGCTCATCGTTATCGCCCGATGAATACTGCTGGGCAAGCAATTTTCACATTCTCACAAACGCTATAACTCTTGTTGCGGCGAACACCCTTGAGGGCAGAGATGAGTTCCTGACGGAAATTTTAGGTCACATAAACTATATTTTAGGGAACAATCCCCTTTGTCGAAGCTACATAACGGGGTGCGGAGAAAATTCCGTTAAAAGACCTCATTTCAGACCGTCTATTGCTGACAACACCGACGATGTTATTCCGGGAATGGTCGTAAGCGGTCCCGACAGAAGCCGGAGCGACGAATACTCAAAGTGGCTGATACCATACGGCACTCCCCCCGCAAAATGTCACCTTGACCTTGAACACAGCTATTCGACCAACGAAACAGCGATATACCTTAACAGTTCGGCAATATTTCTTTTCGGATATATTTCAGACCTTTGCCGCAGAGAGAAGAACTCGGCGCAAAGCAAAAAGGAGGATTGATTATGAAAAACAACAGCATTATCACTTCGGTTGCAGACCGCATAGTTGAGCTCTGCTCACCCGTGGAGATTTATCTTGCAACATACAAGCATAATCTGAAAGAGGAGCTTACCTCGTTCAAGCTGCTCGTTGTTGTCAACGATGTGAAAAAAGTTTCTGACATTGAAGAAAAAATTTATATGGAAACGGATTGTGAAATCCCCTTTGATGTAATTGTCTACAACAAAACAGTATGGGAAAAGCTGACAGACGATTACGGAACCTTTGCGCACAAGGTCTTTGAAAGTGGTGATAAGCTCTATGGGTAGAAGTTCATCACACTCGACCGACAGCAAGCGTTATTACGACTGGTTGTATCACGCAAGGCTTGACTACATTGCCGCAAAGCATATTGCAAAGGACAAGAACTGCAACTGTCTTACGGCTTTTCATTGTCAGCAATGTATTGAAAAGGCTCTGAAAGGCTATCTTTTATACAAGAACCGCCGTCTGTTTGACGGGCACAACCTTACCTGGCTTTGCAAGCAGGCTATTCTTGCCGACAGGACCTTTGAATGTTGGCTTGAAAAAAGTTCGGCACTTAACAGGTACTACATTGAAAGTCGTTACCCTGCCGACATTCCGATGGAGGTCGACGAGGAAACAAAATTGTCACTTCTGGGTGCTACTGAAGAAATGCTTGAATTTATATGCGATGAAATCAAGTTCGATTTCAACAGTTATCATAAGAGGAAGATATAAGCGTGTGACCACGCAGGACAATTCGTAATAACATGCAGAAGAAAATATAAAGGGTGGTGCATTAGGGTACTACCGATAAAGAAGTTTTATCGGTACCGAGCCACAGACTTTGACAATTCGTAAAGTAAATTACGAATTGCCAAAGGGGGCTCCCCTTAAGGGAATGACGATAAAGACTTATTATCGTCACCGAGCCACAGACTTTGACATTTCGTAAAGTAAATTACGAATTGCCAAAGGGGGCAATACCAATAAAGAAGTTTTATGACAACAACGACTAAAACCCCCGTAGATTAATTCTACGGGGGTATTCTATAATAGCAACTATTTCAGGAATAATAAAGCAACTTTACTAAACTCCACACTACCTATCATCACCTGATTTTTGGCATCAGCTTTTTCGCCCTTGTATTCAGGGTTAAAGCCTGTTATCCACCATTGGTCTTCTATCGGTCTCCATGAGAAAATATTTTCTCCTGATTCATAGTCATATAAATATAACTGCATAGGAAGAGCAATTTCCGAATGTGCAAAATAATGGTCAAGCCCGTCAGGGTCAGACGGGAGTATTGTCGGGCGATAATAAAGCCCCATTTCTGCCCCTGC
>CAMGJS010000227.1 GCA_946056455.1 uncultured Clostridia bacterium
AGACACATTCACGAATGACCTTCACCCTACTTTGAAAGCGGACTTTGTTCTTTTCACTCGAAAAAAGCATTCTAACCCTCTTTTGCTTTTTTAATAGCTGATTCTTTGCAAATAGTAATATACGAATTGACTTTACTCTCCACTTTGTCAATTCGATTGTAAACAGAATTCGTGATTTCAACCGAGCTACATTCTTTATTTTTCAGCATCGAAGAAAGTTCGGATGCGGTTTTTTCGTACAATTCCATTTTATTTTTCCCCCTTACTCAACTGTTTTCGGAACGACAAGACAACCCGCCTGAACTTCGGGAGCATTTTTCATAAGTTCTTCTCTTGAAAATTTTCCTGTTTCGGCAATATCCTCGCGAAGTATCATAGCGTTATTTTTGTCAAGGACAAGCTCTTCGTTTATTTCAGGAAGGCCATTCACCATGTCGACAATTTCCTGCATATTCTTTCTGAATTTTTGCTCATCATCAGAATTTATACTGATTCTTGAAAGTTTTGCAATATATTTGATATCAATATCCATAAAACTCACCTTTCTTAACTTATCATATTTTTAAATTCATTTTCATCAATGATTTTTATGCCCAGTTCCTGAGCCTTTGTAAGTTTACTTCCTGCCGATTCACCCGCAAGAACATAGCTTGTCTTTTTTGAAACTGATGAAGAAGCTTTTCCGCCTAAACTTTCAATTATGGCTTTTGCCTCTTCTCTTGTCATAGTCGGTAAAGTTCCTGTTAATACAAATGTCAGACCTTTAAACCTAAGGTCATCTGATTTATTTGAAACATACTGCATTGTAAAACCGTATTCTTTAAATCGATTAATAAGATGTATATTCTTTTCACTGCGAAAAGCGTCATACACATTCCTTGCAGTAATTTCGCCAAAGCCGTCAATCGACGCAAGTTCTTCGACAGAAGCAGACATTATACTGTCAATGTCAGAAAATCTGTCGCATAGCAACTTCGCTGTTTCAGAGCCTACATTTCTTATTCCCAAAGCAAAAATCACTCTGTCGAGCGAAGCATTTTTTGAATTTTGTATAGCCATAACAAGCTTCTCTGCAGATGTTTCAGCAAATCTGTCAAGCAAAAGCAAATCCGCAGGTTTTAACTCATATAAGTCCGCGACAGATGAAATCATATTTTCATTAAGCAAAAGTTCAATGTTTGCAGGGCCCAATCCTTCAATATCCATAGCCTTTTTACTTGCAAAATGAATTATATTTCTTAAAAGTTGTGCAGGACAGTCAACATTAGGGCATCTTATTGCACTCTCTTCTTCGCATGAAACGGTAGGTGTTCCGCATGCGGGACATCCTTTTGGAATATAAAACGGAACGGAATTATCTTCGTGAGAAACGCTCTTTAAAACTTCAGGGATAATTTCTCCCGCTTTTCTGACTAAAATGGTGTCGCCTATGCGTATATCCTTTTCTGAAATAAACTCCTGATTATGCAGAGTAGCTCTTGAAACGCTTGTACCCGCAAGAATAATGCTTTCAAAAATAGCAACGGGAGTTATAACACCGGTTCTTCCGACTTTGACTTCAATATCAATAAGTTTTGTTTCTTTTTCTTCGGGCGGATATTTATATGCTACTGCCCATTTGGGATATTTTGCGGTAGAACCGATAAGTTCACGATATTCAAACGAATTAACCTTGATAACAACTCCGTCAATATCAAATTGATAATTAACACGCTCCATTCCGATACCGTTGATTCGATTAAGAGCTTCTTTAGTGTCCTTTACTTCAATATATCCTGGAATAGTTTCAAATCCAAGCGATTTCAGATAATCAAGTGATTCTTTATGTGACGACAAAGAGACACCCTCTATTTGCTGAATGTTAAATACAAAAATATCAAGCTTTCTTTGTGCAGTTATTTTGGGATTTTTTTGTCGTAACGAACCTGCCGCCGCATTTCTCGGATTTTTTGCAGGTTGCTCATCATTCAGTTCCTGTTGCCTGACAAGCTCATCAAAGCTTTCCCTTGACATATAAACCTCTCCCCTTACTTCAAGGAAAGGTATTTTTTCCTTTAATTTCTTTGGGACAGAGCGAATAGTCATAATATTCGCGGTAACATCCTCTCCGACAAAGCCGTCTCCTCTTGTCGAGCCTCGCACAAACACGCCGTCTCTATATTCAAGAGAAACTGATAAACCGTCGATTTTAGGCTCAACAACAAATGAAGGATTATTAACTGCTTGTCTGCACCGTTCAAAAAAGGCGCTTACTTCATCAAAAGAGAACACATCCTGTAAGCTCGCCATCTGAACCGTATGCTTAACCTCAGAAAATGTATTTAATGCAAATCCTCCGACCTTCTGAGTAGGTGAATCCGGAGACAAAAGCTGAGGAAATTCTTTTTCAAGCTTTTTTAGTTCCTGCATTTTCATATCATACGAATAATCATCAATACTCGGATTATCCATAACATAATACTCGTAATTATAACGATAAAGTTCATCAGAAAGCTCTTTTATTCTTTTTTTTGCAGAATATTCGTCCATCTTTTCACCTCCGCAAACGATATTATATTATAACATAAAAGATTATTTTTTGCAAGTTTTTCCTAAAAATAATACCCGAAGAAAAATTTTCTTCGGGTATTATTTTTAATCAACATCGTTAATACAATCACATGTGGTACATCCGTTGC
>CAMGJS010000228.1 GCA_946056455.1 uncultured Clostridia bacterium
GATACTATTTCCGGTAACGGGTCTCCATATATAGACTTTGCCCTTTCCCATGTTATTCGCTGCAAATCTTCTTCTGCACCATCAATTTTCGGTGTAAATGTTCCCTCTGGGATAGGTCGTATATCTCCCGAAATCATATCGGCTATTTTATTTGTGTTTTCAACAACTACCTCATAAGCCTTTTCTTCTCCAAGATAGCTGAATTCCTCAAGCATTTCATCGGTAGTTCTGAAATATAGCGGAGCTTGATAATCCGCGTCGCTGAACCCTTTTGAATGCATGAGTATTCTTCTGAAAATCTCATCATTCTTGTCCATAAAATGAACATCGCAGGTCGCAACAACTGGTATTCCGAGTTCATCTCCGAGAGCAACTATTTTTCGATTAAGTTCTTTAAGATTTTCCTCATCTTTTACGGTGCCTTCTCTAATCATATATTCATTGTTGCCTATCGGCTGAATTTCAAGATAATCATAGAACGATGCAATTTTCTTGACAACATCCCAAGGCTTATGCTTTACAATTGCTCTGAACACTTCTCCTGCTTCACAAGCTGAGCCTACGATTAATCCCTCTCTGTGCTCCTGAAGAACCGAAAGAGGTATCCTCGGCTTCATTCGATAGTAATCAAGAAATCCATAGGATATTAATTTATAGAGGTTTTTAAGTCCTGCCTGATTTTTGACAAGAATAATCTGATGATACATTTCAAGCTGACGAGGATCAACATCTTTAAGAAGCTTATTGATATCGTCGATAGTATCGACACTCTCTTTTTCTGAAAACATCGTTATCAACTTACAGAATATTCTTGCAAGCATTTCAGCATCGTCTAACGCTCTATGATGATTGAATTTTCCAAGATTAAGACTATCCGCAACATGGTCAAGTGTATATTTTCTCATTCCGGGAATGAGGATTCTTGACATCGGAATAGTATCTATGGTCGCAAATTCAAAATCAATATTATGCCTTTTACATGCGTATGTTATAAAACTTGTATCAAAAGGGGCATTGTGGGCAACAAGGACAGGATTATCACCGCAAAACTCTATGAATTTTCTAAGCGCTTCTTCTTCCTTTGGCTGACCTTGAAGGTCTGAATTATTTATTCCTGTTATTTTGATTATTTTTTCATCAAGCGGTCTTTCGGGATCGGAAAACATACTGAAGGTTTCAACGCTGTTCATGTTATTCAGTTTTACTGCCCCGTATTCAATTATCCTTCCGTTAACAGGATCAAGACCTGTTGTTTCGAGGTCAAATACTATAATTTCACCATTTATTTTTTTATGATTGCTATGAATAACAATATCATTCACATCATCAACAGAATAAGCCTCACAACCATAAATTGCCTTGAAATCTCCTCCGCCTTTTCTTATCTTATCAACAGCATTCATAGCGTCGGGAAACGCCTGAACAACGCCATGGTCGGTTATCGCCATAGCTTTATGTCCCCAACTAAACGCTCTGTTGATGAGGTCTCCTGCAGGAGAAATACCATCCATATCTGACATATTGGTATGCAAATGAAGTTCAACTCTCTTGACCTCTGCATCGTCTGTTTTCTTTTTCTTGGATACGAGCATTATATCATTCGCCTTAAATACAGAGTCCCTGTCATATTCGTTATACTCCAGTTTTCCTCTGAACAAAATTGTAGCACCAGGCTTTAATGCCGCTAGAGACTCCAACTTATCCTTAGGCTCAAAGGATTTTATTGTGATTGAGTCTGTATAGTCCGTAACAAAAATAGACAGTATGACCTTATCGCCTTTTTTTGTTTCTTTTTCTTCCCTTGCAAATATATCTCCCCAAAGAGCAACTTCTCCACTTTGAACAGATACAGATTTCATCTCAAAAATACTTGTCTTGATTTTTTTGCCCCGTATCACCTCTGCAGAATCGATAATAATAGGCAAATTATCATAATGTACCTCAGAAAGCTCTTTTTCTTCAAAAACATATTCGGGAATAGGTGGCTTTTCCTTTATTACCACTTTCGGTGCAAGCTCATCAATATCATCTACCATTTTTTGATATGTATTGTCCTGAACAAAGAGTTCGCCCCTGAATTCCACATCATATCTTATTGAAAATTCCGAGAAAATCATATCAGAAACTATTTTTTCAGGGTTTATCTTCTTTATAAGTTCAAATCCGCCGTTTTTAACGGAAACAATAAGTTTTTCACCCTCACACCACATCTCTGAATCGTCGAGGAAACCATTTATTACAGAATATTTTTCTTTCATTTTTTTAACAATCTCGGAAAAATATTTTGTTGTAAAAACATTAGGAGCATATTTGGAGATAAGATTTACTTCCTCGATGCCAAGGCTATCTGCCATTGTTTTATTAAATAACTTAATATCATCATATTTCATCGTTTCTTTGAATACAGCGATTATATTAAGTTTTGTAAGTTCCGTATTATGAGTAATTTTGATGATCTCGCCAGAAAGTGTTGATAACGGAAGATTATTTGCGTAATCGCTTAGATATTCGCCTATTTGCATCTTTCTATTCCTTTCCGTAATTTTCTATTTCCAAAAGAAGCGCGGAAAGCGCATCGCTTTCGTTAACTTTACCAATTATTTCTCCGTTTCTAAAAATAACAGCGCATCCGTCTCCTCCTGCAATACCAAGGTCAGCCTCTCTTGCTTCACCG
>CAMGJS010000229.1 GCA_946056455.1 uncultured Clostridia bacterium
CATACACAATCCCCAAAACGCTTGACGATGGTACACTGAATGTTAAATTTATTGACGCAGCAACCTATGATATAACAGTTGACGCCCCGAAAGAAAGTAACTGTTATTTAACAGTCAAAGCAGACGGAGTAAAACTTTCTCCCGGAGTAAACAAGGTCTCTGCAGATTCTGTTATAACTATTTCTGCCGATACGGACGAAGGTTCAGGATATATATTTGATTACATAACTGTTGACGGCGCACTTAAAACATCTTCAAATTCTTATAAGATATCATATCTTACAAAGGATATTTCCATAGGATCGGTTTTTGAAAAGGTAGATACATATAAAATTACAATAAGTGCAAAAAAGGGAGGAGAGATAACTCAGAGCGGAGGAATGTGGCTCAACGGTGGAAAGGATGTTCAGGTTAATAAGGGAGATTATATTGAATTTACCATTACTCCCGATGATGATTATAAGCTTGAAAACATTTCATACACAGGTTCTGACCTTTCGAATGTAGGCTTCTGTCGTTATAGAACAGGAGATGTATATTCAAATGCTAAACTCGATGTAACATTTGTTTCAGCCATGGACGGCGTTGTAAGTGTTGATGTTGACAGTAGCGGAGTTACTATTGTTTCAGTAAAAAGTGCAGAAGACATACCTGACCTTGTTTCAAAATATAAATCCTGCGTTTTCAGAGCACCCATGTCCGCAAGCGGAGTTGTTGACACTGACGCACTTGCAGCAATAAAGGGAAAGGATTTAGGATTAAAGCTTGACGGCTCGGATTATTACTGGACAATTTATGGAAAAAATATATCAGACGCCTCAAAAAATATCAATCTTATGGTGACAACAGGCGATGGAATTATTGCCGACAGATTGCTCGTCCCTTTATCAAAATTTGAAGATAAAAAACAATTCAGCATTGCACATGACGGAAGCTTCCCGTTCAGAGCCGATTTAAATATCAATGTCGGAAAAGAACATGTTGGAAGATATGCTAATCTTTTTATTCTTAACGAAAATACATATAAACTTGAGCATATCGGTTGCGCAACTGTAAATAAGCTCGGTTATGCAACATACGGAATGAAACATGCCAGCGATTATGTTATCGTTATTGCCGATAAAAAACTTACAGCAAGTGACCTCTCATCAAGTGCAGGAATAGAGTTTGTTGAAACTCAGCTTGTGGGCTTTGAGGATTTAGGTTCTCTTAAATCTGCGGCACTTCTTCTCGGACTTGTTATAATTGTCGGAGCAGTAATAGCTATTGTACTTTTAAAAAGCGGTAAAAAATCAAGAGAATAAAATAAAACCCGAGAATTAAGGATATACTTTAATTCCCGGGTTTTTTCTATCTTTCAGAAAGATTTACATAATCTTTTCTTTCACATATGTTTTTATATGCTGGTCGCATAATTTTTCCCCTACCGACAAGTTCTTCAATACGGTGAGCCGACCATCCTGCTATTCTTGCTATAGCAAATAATGGTGTATAAAGCTCTTTAGGGAGGTCGAGCATATGATACACAAATCCGCTGTAAAAATCCACATTTGCCGAAACGCCTTTATAAATTTTGCGTTCCTTGGCGATAACTTCAGGCGCAAGTCTTTCAACAAGTGAATAAAGCTTATATTCTTCATTAAGACCTTTTTCATCAGAAAGCTTTTTAACAAATTTTTTGAATATTTCGGCTCTTGGGTCCGAAATAGAGTACACGGCGTGACCCATACCATAAATCAATCCAGCTTTATCAAACGCCTGCTTGTTGAGAAGTCTGCTGAGATAATCTCTTATTTCGTCCTCGTCCGACCAGTCCTTCAAAGTTTTTTTCATATCCTCGAACATATCGACAACCTTTATGTTTGCTCCACCGTGGCGGGGACCTTTCAAAGAACCCAAAGCTGCCGCAATTGCCGAATATGTGTCAGTTCCCGATGAAGATACAACATGAGTAGTAAATGTTGAGTTGTTTCCTCCTCCGTGTTCTGCATGAAGAACAAGGCAAAGGTCTAAAAGCTTTGCTTCAAGCTCTGTATAAGAACTGTCAGGTCTTAAAAGATGAAGAATATTTTCTGCGGTTGAAAGCTTAGGGTCGGGTATATGGATAAATAAACTGCAATTTTCGTGATAATGCTGATAAGCCTGATAACCGTAAACAGAAAGAAGCGGAAACAGTGCAATAAGCTCAATGCACTGTCTTAATACATTAGGCGTTGATGTATCATCAGCGTCGTCATCATAGGAATAAAGAGTAAGTACACTTCTGGCGAGAGTATTCATCATGTCTGTACTTGGGGATTTCATAATAATATCGCGAACAAATGATGTAGGTAAAGTTCTGAACTTAGAAAGAATTCCGCAAAATTCATTCAGTTGTTCAGGTGACGGCAACTTTCCGAAAAGAAGAAGATAGACTGTTTCTTCGTATCCGAATCGGTTTTCTTTTGTAAACCCCTCAACTATGTCATTTATATCATATCCGCGATAAAAGAGTTTTCCTTCACATGGTACTGACTTTCCGTCAATTATTTCAGAAGAGCATATTTCGGATATCTGAGTAAGTCCGCAAAGAACGCCCTTTCCGTTAATATGACGAAGTCCTCTTTTAAGTTCATATTCGGAATAAAGTTCGGAATTAATAATGTCTGATTTTTCTGCAATAT
>CAMGJS010000230.1 GCA_946056455.1 uncultured Clostridia bacterium
CGGTAACTGCGTATTCAAAATATGAAGAACTCTTAAAATCTTCTGAGATGAAGATTATTTTTGTCGGTTCTGAGGATCCATCCGGAGTGAAAAGCAAGGTTTCTGAAAGACTTTCATCTCTTGATAGAAATTATTCCGGCAAAAAAACTTCAGAATTCAGTCCTGCAAAAAGCAGTCCTGTATATGAGACTGAAATACTTGATGTTATTCAAAGCAAAATGGTTATGACGTTTAAATGCAGGGATGTAAACAGTCATGCCGTAAGGCTTATGACTGCAATATATGGCGCGACTCCGTTTTCAAAGCTTTTTATGAATGTCAGAGAAAAAATGAGCCTTTGTTATTATTGCGCTGCAAGATATGATGAAATAAAGGGCGTTCTTACCGTTGACAGCGGTGTAGAAAGTGAAAATATCGAGAGGGCAAAAGAAGAAATTCTTAACCAGCTTGAAGAAATGAAAAAGGGAAACTTTACAGATGAAGAGATGAACAACTCGCTTTTAAGCCTTGTTAATTCTGCAAAATCTATAAATGACAGTTCTGCATCCATAGCATCTTGGTATCTTAAACAAGATTTGATGGGAACTGATTATTCGCCCGAAGATGAAATAGAAATGCTGAAAGCCGTTACGAAAGAAGATATTATCAAAGCCGCAAATTCTTTGACGCTTGATACAGTTTATGTTCTTACAAATAAAGGAGATGAATAGTCTTGGAAAAACAAATAATCAGAAATGAGCGTCTTGGAGAACAGTATTACTGTATCAATCACCCGAGCGGTTTGACAGTTCTTGTCTGGGAAATGGAAAACTATTCGACAACTCATGCTCTTTTCGGAACGAAATATGGTTCTATCAATACAAAATTCAAAACGGACGAAGATGAGGATTATGTGTCTGTACCGGAAGGAATAGCTCATTATCTTGAACATAAATTGTTTGAAAATGAGGATTGTGATGTTTTTAGTCTTTATGCAAAAACGGGAGCCTCGGCGAACGCTTATACATCATTTGATAAGACATGTTATCTTTTCAGCTGTACAGATAATTATGAGGAATCGCTTAAAATTCTTCTCGATTTTGTTCAGAAACCTTATTTTACAAAAGAAACAGTAGAAAAAGAACAGGGCATTATAGGTCAGGAAATAAGAATGTACGAGGATGACCCCAATTGGCGTGTATTTTTCAATATGCTTACAGGAGTTTATCATAATCATCCTGTGCGCATTGATATTGCCGGAACTGTTGAAAGTATTGCCAAAATTGATGCAGATCTGCTTTACAGATGCTATAACACTTTCTACAATCTTAATAATATGATACTTTCTGTTGCAGGAAATGTTAAGGTAGAAAAAGTTATAGAAATATGCGATGAAATGCTTAAACCATGCAAAAATCACAATCTTGAAACTGTTTTTGAAAAAGAGCCTGAAACTGTTTTCCAAAGAGAGGTTGTTCAGAACCTTGAAGTGTCGCTGCCATTATTCAATATCGGGTTTAAAGCAAAGCCTGAAAAGGGGAGAGAAGCTTTAAAGTCTGAAATAGAAACAAATATCATTCTCTCGCTTCTTGCCGATGAAAGCTCTCCTTTATACAAAAAAATGTTTGATAAGGGACTTATAAATTCAAATTTTGGAACAGAAGTGTTCAGTGGAGAAGGATTTTTCTGTTCTATTTTCGGGGGAGAAAGCAAGAATCCGAATGAAGTCCTTTCGGAAATCATTGATGAAATCGAAAGAGTTAAGGTCGAGGGGTTTGACCAAGAACGCTTTGAAATTATCAAAAAGTCTTATTACGGTTCTCAAATCAGGGGATTCAATAATGTAGAATCTGTTGCAACACTTATGATAAACTCGTATATGTCAGATGTTATTCCGTTTGATACTGTTGAAATAGTTGCCGGAATTACTCTTGATGACATTTATAAAAGGCTGTTTTTAAATTTTTGTACTGATAACTATACGATTTCCGTTATCAATCCGGTCAAGCAGCAGGAGGCGCAGTAATGGACAATTTTATTTCTTTTCCTAAAATCGGGATAACACTAAATATTGATCCCGTTGCATTTAAAATATTCGGTTTTAGCGTATATTGGTATGGAATAATTATTGCTTTGGGAATGCTTGCAGCAATGATATATTGCTTTAAGGTTATGAATAATTTTGGAATCAATTCAGACAGAGCTTCTGATGTTGTAATCGCCGGAATTATAGGCGGAATCGCGGGAGCAAGAGCATACTACATTCTTTTCAGCGATGAACTAACATTTGCTGACTTTTTTGATACAAGAGGCGGCGGTCTTGCTATTTACGGCGGTATTATCGGAGCTTTTCTGCTTGGACTCATAATGTGCAAAATTAGAAAGGTCCGTTTCGTTCCGCTTTTTGATGTTGCCGCAATAGGTTTCTCAATAGGACAGGCAATAGGAAGATGGGCAAATTTTGTTAATCAGGAGGCATTTGGTTCTCCGACAAATCTTCCCTGGGGAATGTCGGGCAATATCATTCAAAGGTCGATTGGAGAAAGTCTTGCCGCAGAAACATTTACAACTGTTCACCCATGTTTTCTTTACGAATCATTATGGTGCGCTATTGGTTTTGTCATTCTTCATTTTCTTTCCAAAAACTATCGTCTATTGAAGTGTTTCTAATGAAGTCC
>CAMGJS010000231.1 GCA_946056455.1 uncultured Clostridia bacterium
TATATAGTGATAAACTACGGAAGGAAGTTTTTATATGAATCTTATAGATTGTCATTCACATTCGCATAACTCCCCAGATGCAGACAAAAATGCAACAGCGTTAGTTATGGCTAAAAGAGCCAAAGAACTCGGTCTTTGTGCTTATGCGATAACAGACCATTGCGAAGTGAGTCAATGGTATCCTATCGAATATTACGGATTTGAGCCGAACGGATATGATGATTACGGATATAATGATATGTTTGAAGCCTCAATGAAAGAATCTTTCAGTGCCAAAGAACAGATAGGCGATACATTTAACTTTATATGCGGAATAGAATTAGGACAAGCCACGCACAATTTTGAGCTTGCCGAAGAAATCATTTCTGATAAAAGACTTGACTTTGTTATAGGTTCTACCCATAAATTGCCAAACTACGATGATTTTGCGTTTATTGATTATTCAAAATATGATGTCCCGGACCTTATGGAAAAATACTTCAATGAAACATATAAGCTTTGCAAATGGGGAAAATTTGATGTTTTAGGTCATTTAACCTATACTTTAAGATACATCGAAGGTGATAACGGAATAAAGGTTGATATGAAACCTTATGAAGAAATTATCAGAGAATCATTAAAGCTGATAATTCAGAACGGAAAAGGAATCGAAATCAACACAAGCGGTCTGCGTCAGAAATACGGAAAGACCTTCCCGGATTATGAATGGGTAAAGATATATCATGAGCTCGGAGGAGAAATACTCTCATTAGGTTCAGACTCTCATTGCCCCGAAGATATCGGAAAAGGAATTGCGGACGGTGCAGAAATCGCTTTACAGGCAGGATTTGAATATCTTTGCTATTTTAAAGAAAGAAAACCGAATTTTATAAAAATTAAATAGACAAAACACGCATATTATGCTATAATTAGATAATTTCATTCATCGGAGGTATTACTTATGGAAACGCTTCTCAAACTTCTCAGACAAAATTCAAGACTTTCAAATGCTCAGCTTGCCGCAATGACAGGAACAACAGAGAACGAAGTTGCCGCTAAAATTCAGGAGCTTGAAAATACGGGTATAATTAAAGGATATAGCGTTATTCTTGACGAAGACAAAGCGGAAAAAGATGTTGTCACCGCGATTATAGAACTCAGAGTAACGCCTCAGGCTGATGTCGGATTTGACGATATTTCAAAAAAGATAGTTATATATGATGAAGTAACCTCTCTTACGCTGATGTCGGGCGGATACGACCTTGCTGTTACTGTCACCTGCGCCAGCCTAAAAGAAGTCGCGCTTTTTGTTGCTCAAAGACTTTCAACAATAAAGGGAGTTCTTTCAACGACAACCCACTTTGTCCTCAAAAGATACAAAGAAAAGGGCTTTATTATTTCAGACGGTGAATATGACGAAAGAGAATTTGTTTCGCCGTAAATCACTGAAAGCAGAGGTATATAAATTATGGATTACGATAAAATACTATCCGACAAAATAAAAAAGATAAAACCGTCGGGTATAAGAAAATTTTTTGATATTGCAGCTCAGACAGAAGGCGTTATCTCACTTGGTGTAGGAGAGCCTGATTTTCCTACGCCGTGGAGCGTCAGAAGAGCGGCTATAGAGACTATTGAAAGAAGAAGAATAGTTTATACGGCAAATCCAGGTCTTTTAGAACTCAGAAAGACAATCTGTTCAAAGGTCGAAGAAAGATTAGGTCTTAAATATGAACCCGATGAAGCGATAGTTACCGTCGGAGGTTCTGAAGCTATCGACCTTGCCATCAGAACTATTTTGAACCCCGGGGACGAAGTTCTGATTGTTGAGCCGAGCTTTGTATGTTATTCCCCTATTACAGAGCTTGCGGGAGGAATTCCTGTTCCGCTTGAAACATCCGAAAAGGAAGAATTTAAGCTTACTGCAGAAACACTGCGTTCAAAAATAACAGACAGAACCAAAATGCTTATTCTTCCCTATCCCAATAACCCAACGGGTGCAATTATGACAAAAGAAGAGTTGGAGCCTATTGCAGAAGTTCTCAGAGGAACTGACATTATCGTATTAAGCGATGAAATTTATTCCGAACTGACATACGGTGAAAAGCATACATCAATAGCGCAACTTGACGGTATGAAAGAACGGACAATACTTGTAAACGGATTTTCAAAAGCCTATGCAATGACAGGTTGGAGATTAGGGTATGTTTTAGGACCTAAGCCGATAATTAAACAGATGCTCAAGCTTCATCAATACGCTATAATGTCGTCCCCGACAATAAGTCAGTATGCAGGCATAGAAGCTATAAGACACTGCGATGACGAAATAAAGAAGATGGTTGATGAATACGACGCGAGAAGGCGTCTTATTGTCAAAGAATTTAACAGAATGGGAATGGAATGTTTTGAGCCAAAGGGAGCATTCTATGTTTTCCCATCTATAAAATGTTCAGGACTTTCAAGCGAAGAATTCTGCACAAGACTTGTTGAGGAATACAAGGTTGCAATTGTTCCCGGAAACGCTTTCGGTCAGAGCGGAGAAGGCTATGTCAGAGTATCTTACGCATATTCCATAAATCATATTCTTGAAGCATTAAAACGAATTGAGGCATTTTTAGCATCGCTTAAAAATGAAAAATAACATGAACGAAATAACAATAAAATCAAAT
>CAMGJS010000232.1 GCA_946056455.1 uncultured Clostridia bacterium
ATCGCGGTATCCGTTGTAGGTCGGGTCGTTAAAGGGGATAGCGATAATTTTATAGTCGGGGTCGCCGTTGTCAAGCATTGAGATAACTCCTATGGGGTAGCATCTCACTAAGGACATAGGTGCAATAATTTCTGAGCAAAGCACAAGAACATCTAACGGGTCGTGATCCTCGGCGTAACTTCTCGGAATAAAGCCGTAGTTTGCAGGGTAGTGGGTTGAGGTGTAAAGAATACGGTCAAGCTTTAATATGCCCGTTTCCTTGTCAAGCTCGTATTTGATTTTACTGCCCTTTGAAATCTCGATAACAGCGTAAAAATCGTCCTTCATAATGCGGTCGGGTGAAATATCGTGCCAGATGTTCATAAATTACTCTCCTTTAATCGTTAAAATATATTTTAAGCATATCCTGCTTTATATCATAAAGCTTCTGCGAAAGGTCGACATAATACTGATGGGGATTTTCAAAACGCTTAACCTCGTCCCATATCGTGTCAAGCTGTTCTGCGCAGTATTTTTTCAGCTCGTCGGCGGAATAGTCAGGGTAGACGCACTCGCCGTTTTTGAAAATCTGCTGTTGCAGTTTCTTCGCCGTAAAGTTTGTCACCGTTTTGCGCTTGAAGGTCTGAACAGGGTCGAAAATCACATACGGCTTGCTGTCGTCAATTACTTCGTCCGCCAAGGTGATGACATCGGCGATAGCTTTTTTGCTCTCGTTGTCAAACAGTCTCCATACCGACTTGTGAGCAGGATTTGTAATTTTTCCTGCGTTTTCCGATATTTTTATCTTCGGTATCATCTTTCCGTCTTCTTCTATCGCCGAAAGCTTGTATACTCCGCCGAAAACAGGCTCTGACTTTGATGTGACAAGTCTTTCGCCCACTCCGAAGCTGTCAATTTTTGCTCCTTGAACGAGAATGTCCCTTATTATATATTCGTCAAGCGAATTTGACGCAACTATCTTTATATAGTCAAGACCTGCGTCGTCAAGCATTTTTCTCGCTTTTTTTGAAAGATAGGTGATGTCGCCGCTGTCAATCCTTATTCCGCCCGTCTTGTGACCTGCGGCTTTAAGCTCGTTGAAAACGGTAATAGCGTTGGGAACTCCCGATTTCAAGACATTGTAGGTATCAACAAGAAAGGTTGAGCTGTCGGGATATACCTTTGCGTACGCTCTGAAAGCGTCAAGCTCTGTCGGGAACATCTGCACCCAGCTGTGAGCCATAGTGCCGAGAGCCGTAACGCCCATATCTTTGTCCGCAATAGCGCAGGCTGTTCCCGCACAACCGCCGATATATGCCGCCCTTGCGCCATAAACAGCGCCGTCATAGCCTTGTGCCCTGCGTGAGCCGAACTCCATAACAGGTCTGCCCTCGGCGGCTCGGACAATTCTGTTTGCCTTTGTTGCGATAAGGCTCTGGTGATTTATGGACAAAAGCACCATTGTTTCAATAAACTGCGCCTGAATGACGGGGCCTTTTACCGTTACGATAGGCTCGCCCGGGAATATGGGAGTACCTTCGGGAACAGCCCACACATCGCAGGTGAATTTAAAGTTTCTGAGATATTCCAAAAATTCTTCGCAGAAAAGATTTTTGCTTCTTAAAAATTCTATATCATCATCGTCAAAGCGGATATTTTTGAGATATTCAATGAGCTGACCAAGCCCTGCCATAACGGCAAAGCCTCCCTTGTCGGGAACGCTCCTGAAAAACATATCAAAGCAAGCGACCTTTTCGCCTATTCCGTTTTCAAAAAAGCCGTTGGACATTGTTATCTCATAGAAGTCCACAAGCATTGTAAGATTTCGCTTATCCATCTTTATCTACTCCGCAACATTTATTTTTTTAACGATTTCAACGCCGCTGTTTTTCATTATTTTGAGCGCGGTGAGGTTCATAAGCTCCTTGCTGTGTGACGGCGCGCCGTATGTATCAACGCAGTCAACGGGAACTACCACTCTGATATTTCTGCCCGAGGCGTTGCCGAAAATTTTCATAGCAAGAGCGAATTGAAGAACGCATATATCGGTGCAGTCGCCCACAACGATAAAGGTCGAGATTTTCTCGTCCCCTGCCGTTATCCGCCTTATTTTATCGTCAAAAAATGCGTTTGTCGATTTTTTTGGGAGATTTAAAAAGTTTTCATATCCGAACAACCATTTCAGTTCGTCAACGATTGACGCCTCTGCGCTCCCTTCAAGGCAATGGGGAGGAAAGCTTTCAAATTCGGGCGAGTCGCTTTGGTGATTATCAAAAAAAGATACAATACCAAAGCCTTTTTCGGACATTTTTCTTGCAAGAGAATTTATATTTGCGATTATGGGGGATATGCTTGCGTCGGCAAGAGCGCCGAACTTTATAAAGCCGTTTATCACATCGACAATGCAGAGCTTTGCAGTGTCTTTGTCAAAGGATGACAATTTTTCTTCGGGCAACGATGAAAGCTCGTCATAAATAGAGCTTATATCGGCACAACAATTTTCAAGCGTGAAATTTTTTTCGTCAAATATCATATTATCCCGCCCCTTTGCTTTTTTGTATAGTATACCACAAAGACTGCGGTTTTTCAAGCGTTATGTTTTTTCAAAATAATTCTATGGAAAAAAGAGGAAATTTGTCGTTGTGCATGTTCGACAAAAAATTCAC
>CAMGJS010000233.1 GCA_946056455.1 uncultured Clostridia bacterium
CTTCGCTCCTGTTCAGTTCAAAATTATATGATTTTCAGAGAAATTTTCAAACTTCGGACTTTTGCGATAATGCTTGGGAGTTATCTTTTAAAATGACAATTATTTTATTACATTGTTACATAAAAAGCTATATGTCATCATTGTAACATAAAAAGCATGGCTTTGCAATAATTAAAGGGATTTTATATTCCTATCAACCCACGATTATATTTATTCCGGTGATAGATGAAATAAAAATATCGCAAAGCAGTTATAAGAAAAATTTATAACTGAGTATTTATATAGGATATTGGACAAACAGATTATGCCGTGCTATAATAAGCACAACGAAAAAAACATAAACCCAAAAAGAAAGAGGTAATTACAATGAGCAATTATAAATTTGAAACATTACAGCTTCATGTCGGACAGGAACAGCCCGACCCCGCGACTGACGCAAGAGCAGTTCCGATTTATCAGACAACTTCCTATGTGTTCAAAAATTCTGCACACGCAGCGGCCCGCTTCGGACTTGCCGACGCAGGTAATATCTACGGCAGACTTACAAACTCTACACAAGATGTTCTTGAAAAGCGTGTTGCCGCCCTTGAAGGCGGAGTTGCGGCTCTCGCACTTGCTTCGGGTGCCGCGGCGATAACCTATACCATTGAGGCTTTGGCTCAGGCAGGGGAGCATATCGTTGCGCAAAAGACTATCTACGGCGGAAGCTATAATCTGCTTGCACACACATTGCCCCAGTATGGAATAAAAACCACATTTGTTGATATTCACAATCTTTCCGAGGTTGAGGCGGCAATTCAGCCGAACACCAAGGCAATATATCTTGAAACTCTCGGAAATCCTAACAGCGACATTCCCGATATCGACGCAATTTCGGAGCTTGCGCATAAGCACGGGTTACCCGTTGTAATAGACAATACTTTCGGTACGCCGTATCTCATCAGACCGATTGAACACGGCGCAGATATTGTAGTACATTCGGCTACAAAATTTTTGGGCGGACACGGTACAACGCTCGGCGGAATTATCGTTGATTCAGGCAAGTTTGATTGGAAAGCGTCGGGCAGATATGCACCGATAGCCGCACCTAATCCCAGCTACCACGGCGTATCTTTTGTTGACGCTGTAGGTCCTGCGGCGTTTGTTACATATATCCGTGCAATACTTTTGAGAGATACGGGCGCTACCATTTCTCCGTTCAACGCTTTCCTGCTTTTGCAGGGAGTAGAAACCCTCTCTCTTCGCCTTGACCGTCACGCTGAAAACACTAAAAAGGTTGTTGAATTTCTCTCAAATCATCCTCTTGTAGAAAAAGTCAATCATCCGTCACTGCCTGACCATCCGCAGAACGCACTTTATAAAAAGTATTTCCCGAACGGCGGAGGTTCGATTTTCACATTCGATATCAAGGGCGGACAGGAAGAAGCTCACAAGTTCATTGATAACCTTGAAATTTTCTCTCTGCTTGCAAATGTTGCCGATGTCAAGTCACTTGTTATTCATCCTGCAACAACAACTCATTCTCAGTTGACAGATGAAGAACTTGCCGACCAGGGAATAAAGCCTAACACTATCCGTCTTTCTATCGGTACAGAGCATATAGACGATATTATTGCCGATCTTGAAAAGGGCTTTGCAGCTGTAAAAAACGCTTGATTACAATAGTAATAATAATCAAAGCCACGCAACTAATGCGTGGCTTTGATATTTTCATACACTTGAATGTATGACAGAGTTTGTTCTGAATCAGAAAATCTGACCGGGGAGCTTTAACTTTTCTTTGAACGGGAATTGCTTGTCGAATTCCTCAGCTTCCTGTTCATCGACAAAATATCCTTGCGGAGTGGCATATTCGCCCGTAATTCCGTCAAGGTATCCGTGAATAAGTTCCTTGCAGAGAAAGAATGAAGAGTCCTCGCCATCTGGAAGTCCGTGATAGCGTATCCCGAAATCAGAAGCAAAGGTAAAACCGCTTTTTCCGTAAAAATCTATGTTGCCCTCAAAGCATACCGCTCCGCAACCCTGCTCCTTTGCTTTTTCCAAAGAATAATCGAGCAGAATTTTGCCATAACCTTTTCTTTTGAATTCGGGCGCAATGCAGATAGGTCCCATCGTCATAATAGGAATATCCCTGCCGTCATCGGCTTTGATGTTTGCTCTCATAAAGATGTTCTGACCGATAAGTGCGCCGTCCTTTTCCATAACAAAGTCAAGCTGGGGGACAAATGCGCTGTCGTTTCTCAGCTGATTGAGAACATAATGTTCAAGACAGCCAGGGCGATAGACATTCCAGAATGCTTCTCTTACAAGATTTTCAACTTCTCTGTGTTCTTCTTTTCTTTCAAAACGGATTATGTAGTCATTTTTATTCATTATTTTTACCTCCTGATGATTGTTGACTGCAATACGGGGAGGTTTGTGTGAGATTGAATTTACGCAAACCTCCTAAGTTAGCCTACAATCTCCAAGGTGTTGTTTTTCTTCAAACAGCAATCTCCTTAAAATGTAATTGATAAAGACTATACAAAAAATCTTTATCTTGCACCATTATAGCATATCACCGTATCAAACTCAATATCTATGATTTTTTTCTGTTGATATATTATATTGACAAAACC
>CAMGJS010000234.1 GCA_946056455.1 uncultured Clostridia bacterium
ACATTTGCTCCGATGATTGGCTCTATCCCCTTTGTCGGATATATTTTTGAGCTTGAAAACGAGAGTGACGCCGAAGCGTTTATGAAAACGCTCAGTGAAAAATCCGATATGGCGTGGAATGTATGCGTTGAAGCGGAGGAAACCGTTGTCGGGAATGTGGGAACAAAGGTATTCTTTGTAATGTGCCCCTCGTCAATGGAAGAATAATGAAAATAACACATAATAAGGCTGGCTGTTTTTGTCAGCCTTATTTTTAAAAGGATTGATTTGATTGCTTTTTTCGAGTATTACATTTTTGTTTTACTTTTTGCCTGCGGTACTGATACTGTATTTAATCTCCCCCAAAAAAATCAAGAATTTTACTTTGCTTCTGGCAAGTCTGTTCTTTTATGCATGGGGTGAGCCGAAGTATATTCTGCTTATCGGTATCGAGATAATATGCGGATACATTGCAGGTCTTGTAATTGAAAAGTTCAGAGGCAAGGTGATTTCAAAGGTAGCGCTTGCAGTGTCATCTGCGGTATTTATAGGGTGCCTTGTCTATTTTAAATATGCGGACTTTTTTATCTCGAACTTCAATGCGGCAACGGGACTTTCGGTTGAGCTCTTAAAGCTTGCGTTGCCCGTAGGAATAAGCTTTTATACCTTTCAGATTTTAAGCTATGTCATTGATGTTTACAGAGACGACGCAAAGGCGCAGAAGAATTTTGTAAACCTTGCGCTTTATGTTTCGCTGTTCCCGCAGCTTATTGCAGGTCCTATCGTGAGATATTCGGACATTGCAAAACAGCTTGACGAGAGAACGCATAATCTTGAAAAGGTTTATTCGGGTATCAGGGTATTTGTTATAGGTCTTGCAAAAAAGGTGCTTATAGCAAATTCTTTGGGAGAGCTTTGCAACGCTTATTTCGGCAGAACGGAAAGCTCAGTGCTTTTTTGCTGGATGTATGCAATAGCTTATGCTATGCAGGTGTATTTTGACTTTTCGGGTTACAGCGATATGGCGATAGGCTTAGGGCGGATATTCGGGTTTGAGCTTTGCGATAATTTCAGGCACCCGTTTATTTCGGGCAGTATCACGGAGTTCTGGCGAAGATGGCATATTTCCCTGGGAACCTGGTTCAGGGACTATGTATACATTCCCCTTGGCGGAAACAGATGCTCAAAGCCGAGATGGTTTGTAAATATATTCATCGTGTGGTTGCTTACAGGTTTCTGGCACGGCGCGGCTTGGAACTTTATAATATGGGGACTTTTTTTCGGAGTATTGCTCGTTATCGAAAAGCTGTTCCTTTTGGAAAAGCTCAAAAAGATGAAAGTCTTAAATCACATTTATGTCATTATTCTTGTGACGATAAGCTTTGTGATATTCGGCTCGGATAACTTTGCGGACGCTATAACCTGCCTTTCGGGAATGTTCTTTATGGGCGGTCTGCCGATAGTATCTCACGAGCAGATATATTACCTTTGCAGTTTTGCGGTTATTCTCATAATAGGAATAATAGGCTCTACTCCACTACCGAAGATTGCTCTTGCAAAAATAGAGAATACAAAAGCAGGAAGTGCCGTTATAAGCGTGTTGGAGCCTGTTGTTCTTGTGGCGCTGACGCTTGTTTCAACCGCTTATCTTGTTGACGGCTCGTTCAACCCGTTTTTATATTTCAGATTTTAAGGAGGTATCGCTATGAAAGAAAAAACAAGAAAAATTGTTGTTGTGTCGGTTATGGCGGTATTTCTCTTTGCGGTATCTTTATTCTGCATACTGAAAAAAGACAATTTTTACTCAGACAGCGAAAGAAGAGTTCTTGCAAAGATGCCGAAAATATCGACAGAAACGATTTTAAGCGGAAAGTTTATGTCCGACTTTGAAACCTATGCTATGGACCAGTTTCCTATGCGCGACGGAATAAGAGGAATAAAGTCCGCAAACGAGCTGTTTGTCTTTAACAAGCGCGACAACAACGGACTTTATATGCAGAACGGTGTAATATCCAAAAAGGAATATCCGCTGAATGAGGATATGCTTGATTATGCTTCGCAAAAATTCAATGCTCTGTATGAGAATAATTTTGCGGACAAGGATGTGAATATCTATCTCACGGTTGTCCCCGACAAGAATTATTATCTTTCAAAAGACGGAGTAAGGCTTTCGGTGGACTATGAGGAAATCTCCGAAAAAATGCAGGAAAAGAACGGATTTATGAAATATATAGATATTTCGGATTTGCTTGATGTTGAGGATTTTTACCGCACGGACACTCATTGGAGGCAGGAAAAAATCCTTGATATTGCAGAAAGGTTATGCTCCGGGATGGGCGCAGAGTTCAACTCGTCATACGAAACGAGAGAGCTTGAAAATGATTTTTACGGCGTTTATTACGGTCAGCTTGCCTTGCCCGTAAAACCTGACAGAATAAAATATCTCACGAATGATGTGATAGAAGGTTGTGTTGTGACAAGCTATGCAACGGGCGCTCCGCAACAAACGACTGTCTACAATTTTGAAAAGGCGGTAAGCAAGGACCCTTATGAGTTCTTTCTTTCGGGCGCGGACCCGCTTATCATCATTGAAAATCCTAATGCAAAAACAGACCGTGAGCTTATTGTTTTCAGGG
>CAMGJS010000235.1 GCA_946056455.1 uncultured Clostridia bacterium
TGCAAAAGCTCACGCACACCCGAATTTGCCGACACTCCGCCTGCAAGGGCGACAGTCTTATATCCCGTGTCCTTTGCGGCAAGAATTGTCTTTTCTGTGAGTATTTCGGCAACGGTTTTCTGAAAAGAAGCCGCCATATCGTCACGGTTTATGCTCTCTCCAACCTGCTCCGCGTGGTGTGCCATATTGATAACGGCAGTTTTCAGTCCCGAAAAAGAAAAATCATAAACAGAGCCGTTTACTACGGGTTTAGGGAGCTTATAGGCATTGGGGTTGCCGTTTTTTGACGCGTCATCGATAAACTTGCCCGCAGGGTACGGAAAGCCTATCACTCTGCCGACCTTATCAAAGCACTCGCCTGCCGCGTCGTCCCTTGTTCTGCCTATAACCTTAAACTTTGTATAGTCGAGTATTTCAACAATGTGCGAATGTCCTCCGCTTGCAACAAGGCAAAGGTAGGGCGGTTTCAAATCCTCGTGGGAAAGATAGTTTGCGGCAATATGCCCTGCTATATGGTGAACGGGAACAAGCGGTTTTTTTGTGGCTAACGCAAGACCTTTCGCAAAGCTTGTTCCCACAAGCAGAGCGCCTATAAGTCCCGGTGCATAGGTCACCGCAACGGCGTCAATGTCATTTAATGTAAGCCCCGATTTTTTAACCGCCTCGTCAACAACGGCATAGATATTTTCGCTGTGCCGCCTTGAAGCTATTTCGGGGACAACTCCGCCGTAGAGCCTGTGCTCCGCTATCTGAGTTGCAACAATATTTGAAAGTATCTTCCTGCCGTCCTCAACGACCGCCGCCGCTGTTTCATCGCAGGAGCTTTCTATTCCGAGTATATACATATCATTCTTTCCTTTTTGTCATAAGTATTGCATTTTCTGTGGGGTTTTTATAGAAGTTTTTTCTTAGTCCGTCTTTTAAAAAGCCGTTTTTTTCATAAAGTGATATTGCCGCAAAGTTTCCCTCTCTCACTTCAAGGTGAAAGAACGATATTTCGTCAAGAGCAGAAAAAGCTTCGTCAAGAAGCTTTTGAGCAACGCCCATTCTGCGAAAATCTTCCGTAACTGCGACATTGTTGATATTCGCCTCGTCAAGAACTGTCGACAAATTCACAAAGCCTATAATTTTTTCGTCACACAGGGCGACAAAGGTCGCAGAAGTTTCCCTTTTTATATCCTCCGCAAAGACATTTTCGCTCCACGGCTCAGAAAAACATTCCTTTTCAATCTGAGAAAGAGCGAAAGCGTCGCTGACAACGGCTTTTCTTATTATCACATTATCCCTTTGCGTCATACCAGCTATGCCCCTCGTTGACATCTGCACGCATCGGAACGGAAAGGTGAACAGCGTTTATCATCTCTTCACCGAGGATTTTTTTCGCCCTTTCCTTATCCTTTTCGCTCACTTCCACGATAAGCTCGTCGTGTACCTGTAAAATCAGCTTTGCGTCAAGCTTTTCTTCGGTCAGTTTCCTTGAAACATTCACCATTGCCTGCTTAATTATGTCCGCCGCACTTCCCTGAACGGGAGCGTTCATTGCCGCTCTTTTTCCGAATGCCTGAACTACTTTATTTGACGAAGCTATTTCGGGAATATATCTTCTTCTGCCGTAGATAGTGGTCACAAAGCCGTCCTTCATCGCCTTTTCAACGGCATTTTCCATAAATTCCTTTACCTTGGGGTAGCTTTCAAGGTAGTTCTTTATATATCTGTCTGCCTCTTTGACAGAAACGCCTATGTCCTTTGAGAGCGAAAATGCTCCTATGCCGTAAATTATTCCGAAGTTTACCGCCTTTGCGGCTCTTCTCATTTCGGGGGTAATCATATCGGGAGGAAGTCCGAAAACAGACGAAGCCGTTGCTGTGTGAATATCGGTGTCGCCCAAAAATGCGTTCTTCATATTTTCATCATCGCACATTGCCGCAACGACACGAAGTTCAATCTGGCTGTAATCGGCGTCAAGGAGAGTGTAACCCTCTTTTGCAACAAAGAATTTTCGCATATTTCTGCCCGTTTCCGTTCTTACGGGGATATTCTGCATATTAGGCTCTGTTGATGAAATTCTGCCCGTTCTTGTTTCTGTCTGCTTGAAGTTCGAGTGTATTCTGCCGTCCTCGCCCACAGCTTTTAAAAGTCCGTCAACATATGTTGAAAGAAGCTTTGAAAGCTGTCGGTATTGCAGAATAAGGTCGACAATCGGGTGCTTGGGGCGGAGGTTTTCAAGTATCTCGGCATTTGTGGAGTAACCCGTTTTTGTCTTTTTGCCCGAGGGAAGTCCCAAATCTTCAAAAAGCACCTCGCCCAGTTGCTTTGGCGAATTAATGTTGAAATTTTTGCCCGCCATAAAATAAATCTGTTCTTCAAGCCCTTTAAGGTCGGAAGAAAGCGACTCGCCGAAACTTTTTACCCCTGCGGTGTCGATTTTTACGCCCTCGTGCTCCATTTCTGCAAGAACTTCCGTCAAGGGCTGTTCAAGGTCATATAAAAGGCTGTTCATTCCTGCATTTTCGATTTCTGCTTTCAGCTTTTTGCAAAGATTTTCAAGAGAAACAACTTCCGAGAATTCTCCGCAATCATAAAAGTCCGCACGGTATTCCTCACAAAAAC
>CAMGJS010000236.1 GCA_946056455.1 uncultured Clostridia bacterium
GGTAAGCTTCAGCACTCATTTTCCAGCAGCTGTGCCAGCTTTTCCAACTGCTCATTTTCTTCTTTAGAGAGAGGAGCGAACGGGGCCCGGCAGGAACCCGCGTTCATGCCCAGAAGGTTCATCATTCCCTTTATATAATCGGGCACCTTGGGAACTATCGTTATCTGCTGTATCTGAATAATTTCGGTTATGTACTGTATCTCTATTCCGTAAACGGCGCCGTCAATTTCAAACTGAAGAATTTCACCGCCGTCCTCAGCGATACCTTTTGACTGTTCGTTGTAATCTGACATAGTGGTTCATTCCTTTCAATCAGAAATTAGAAATAATGTTGCTTATATCAAGAATAATTGTGATACTGCCGTCGCCTAAGATGGTGCAGCCTGCCATACCGTACTGCTTTACATTGAAGTCGTTGAACATAGGCGAGAACGGCTTTACTACAACCTGCTGTTCGCCCAGAAGTTCGTCGGCATAGATGCAGGCGCTCTTGCCCTCTGTTTCAACAAGAATGATGATGCCGTCATAAATGTCGGTGTATGTGGGTTCAAGGTCGTAGCACTTGTAAAGTCTTATGAGCGGATAACATTCGCCCCTTATCATTACCATCTCGTTTCCGCAGGTGTCGTGGATAAGCTGGTTTTCACGGAGCTTGAAGCTTTCCTTGATTGAGTTTATCGGTATAGTGAATATGGACTTGCCCACAGAAACTTCCATTCCGTCAACGATAGCAAGGGAAAGGGGAATTTTGATGATGAAGGATGTTCCTTCGCCGAGCTTACTTTCAACGGAAACTGTTCCGCCGATTTTTTCAATGTTCTTCTTAACGACATCCATTCCGACGCCTCTGCCCGAAAATTCGGTTACTACCTCGTTTGTCGAGAAGCCTGCCGCCATAACAAGCTGGAACGCTTCTCTTTCGGTGTATTCCTCACGGGGTTTGGTGAGAATTCCGTTCTTTTCGCCCTTGTCAAGAAGCTTTTCTGCATTCATTCCCGCGCCGTCGTCGGATACTACTATGATAACCTCGCCCGACGAGTTATATGCCGAAAGCTTTACTGTTCCCACTTCGGGCTTGCCTGCGGCTATTCTGTCCTCGACATTATCCTCAATACCGTGGTCAACGGCATTGCGGACCATATGCATCAACGGGTCGTTAAGGTTGTCTATTACGCTCTTGTCGACTTCGGTGTTTTCGCCCTCGAATACAAGGTTGACTTCTTTATTCAGCTTTACTTTCATATCACGGACAATTCTCGTCATCTTGTTGAATGCGCCCGAAAGGGGAACCATTCGTATTGACATAACGATGTCCTGCAATTCGCTGTTGAGCTTGCGGAGCTGTCTTGCCGACTTCTGGAAGTTGTCAAGCTGAAGTCCTTTGAGGTCGGGGTTGCCCGTTACCATTGCCTCGGTAATAACAATTTCTCCGACCATATCCATAAGCTGGTCAAGCTTGTTGAGGTTTACGGAAATAAGGCTCTGCTTTCCTCCGCCGCTTCCGCCACCGCGGTTCTGGAGCATATTGTTAATCTGTTCAACAGACTTTTTCGTTTCGGCTTTTGGTGTTTCGGCAGGCTTAGGGGCTTCCTGCGGTTTTGCCTCGGCTTTTTCAACCTTTGCGGGTTCTTCTGCCTTTGGTTCTTCTTTAACGGGTTCAACAGCCTCTATTATTTCATAGGATTTAACATTCAAAGCCTCTTCAATGCCGTTTATGACAGCCTGGGTGTTGCCGTCAAGCGCCTTGAAGTGAACGAAAAATCCGTTGTCTATGATAATCTTTGCGGTGTCGGGGTTTGCTTCAATGTCGGCAGGCTCAAAGGTAAGCTCGGCGCAGTCCTCGCGGATTTTATTGACAAGCAGAAGCGCACGGAGATTTTCCATCTTGCAGTCGTCGTCAAAAATAACCTTAACCGTTGTCATTCCCGCAGGGGCGGAAGCTGACGAAACGGGAGCGGAAGCGCTCTCTGTCGGGGCGGAAGCTTCTTCTGCACTTCCTCCTCCGTTTTTGAGGACATCTACAAATTTTTCTATTCTGTCGTGGCAGGGCTTGAAGTCTGTAGCGGTGTAATCGTCGTTCTGCAAAAGCTCTATCTCGGCTTTGAGCAGGTCAGACGCATTGAAAACAAGCTCGTAAAGGTCCTTGGAGTCGTTTATCACGGGCTTTTCTTCTCTAATTATGTAGAACATATCCTCGATAGCATGCGCCAAGGTGGACATATTTTCAAGTCCCATCATAGCCGACGAGCCCTTTATGGTGTGCATTATTCTGAAAATCTCGTTAATGCTTTCCTTGTCAAAAGAGCCTGCACCCTCCGTCTTGATGAGTATCTGGTCAAGCTGTTCAAGCAAAGTGGTGGTCTCATAGATATACATATCGACCATACTTTCCATTCCGGGTTCAAATTTACTCATAATCAGCACCTACTTTTTGTATAATTTCCGTTTGCCTGCAATATTCACAAAATAGTTTGTTAAGTCTATTATATCAAAAAAATCTCTTTACTAAAAGCGAAAAATGATATATTATATAAATAAAGTCGATTTGTTTCAAACATTTTTATGCGAAAATTTAAATTTAGACAAATGCGGCT
>CAMGJS010000237.1 GCA_946056455.1 uncultured Clostridia bacterium
GAAAAATATGTCACCATATCAAAATATGTTATAGCGGTTTTCACGATATGCGTACTTATCGTTGTCTGCGTTGTAAGATATAAAGGCTTGTTCGATATTTTAAATTCCGTCTTTACGGTAATAAGACCTGTTATATGGGGAGCGGTATTCGCTTATCTTGCAAACCCCATTCTCAACTTTATCGAAACCTATGTCAAAAAGCTGACAGAGCGCAAAAAGCCTCATCCCACGCTTACAAGGGCAATATCAGCGACAATAACAACCGTTCTTATCCTTGCCGTTTTCGGAACCTTAATAGCAATTATCATTCCTCAGGTTTCAAGGAGCGTAATAAACATCGTTCTTTCAGCAAAGACATATATCAGCCGTGCAGAGGGCTGGATAAACGCAATAAAGGACAGCTACCCAACAATATACACCTATTTCATCAGCATTTTTGAAGAACTCGAAGTCGGAGTTGAGGATATAATCAAAAACTACTCGCCCCAGCTTTCAAGCCTTGCAACAGGAGCGACAACCGCCCTTAAAAGCTTTGCTATCGGCATAAAGGACTTCCTCTTAGGCTTTATCGTTATGGTCTATCTTCTTTGCGGAAAAGAAAATTTCAAAGGTCAGATAAAAAAGATTATCTATGTTATCTTTAATGAAAACGCCGCCGATAAAATCCTCGAAGTCACAGCAAGAGCCGACAAGACCTTCATCGGTTTCATATCGGGCAAGGCGGTAGATTCGCTTATCATCGGACTTTTGTGCTTTATCGGAATGCAGTTTATGGGTGTGCGCTATGCAGGAATGCAGACCTACTCCGTACTTATCAGCGTTATTATCGGCGTAACAAATATGATACCCTTCTTCGGTCCCTTTTTCGGAGCAATACCGAGCGTTATACTCCTTTTCTTCGAGTCGCCCAAAGAGGCTGTCATCTTTGCAATTTTCGTTCTCATACTGCAACAGTTTGACGGCAACATCTTAGGACCGAAAATCCTCGGTGACTCAACGGGTCTTCCTGCGTTCTGGGTTATGTTTGCCATTCTTGTGGGCGGAGGACTTTTCGGCTTTGTCGGAATGCTTGTGGGAGTTCCGTTTTTTGCGGTTATCTATGACCTTTCAAGAGAGTATATCAACGATGGCTTGAAGAAAAAGAATCTGCCCACTTCCGCAAAGCTTTATCAGGGTAGTGAGAAGATAGAACAAATCAGAGAGGAACAAAAAGCCTCGTCCGAAAATGAACCGCAGGAAGCTGCTCCCACAGAAGAAAAGACAGAAGAAAAAACAGAAAAGAAAAAAACAAAGTAAAGCAGGTTTAAAAAATGATTTCCGACATTCAATCCGAGATTTTAAAGCTTAAAAAAGAAAAGGGCGTCACAATTTTCGCCCATACATATCAGTCCCACGATATTACCGAAATTGCCGATGTTGTCGGCGACTCGTTTCTTTTAAGCCGCAAGGCAGCCGAGGATAAAAACCCCGTCGCCGTTGTCTGCGGAGTTCACTTTATGGCAGAAACGGTAAAAATGCTCTCGCCCGAAAAGAAAGTCATTCTCGCAAACGGCTCGGCAGGTTGTCCTATGGCGGAACAATTCACCGCCGATGAAATCCTCGCGATGAAAAAGCAGTACGACGACTGCGCGGTTGTTTCCTACATAAACACAACGGCGGAAATCAAAACCGTTTCCGATGTCTGCGTCACATCAAGCTCCGCTCTTGAAATATGCAAAAAAATCGATAAGAAAAACATTCTTTTCATCCCCGATTGCAACCTCGGCGGATATGTTTCAAAGAATATCCCCGATAAGAATTTTATTCTTATAAACGGCGGTTGCCCCGTCCATTCCGCTATCGAGGAAAAAGAAGTTATTACTGCAAAAAAACTTCACCCAAACGCTCTTTTCCTCGTTCACCCCGAATGTAAGCCCGAAGTGGTAAAATATGCCGACTATATAGGCTCAACCTCTGGTATAATCGACTTTGCAAAAAAGTCCGACAAAAAAGAATTCATTATCGGAACAGAAAATTCCGTTCTCGCACATTTACAGTTCGAGTGCCCCGACAAGACATTCTATCCTCTCAGCAAAAATCTTATCTGTCCCGATATGAAGGCTACAACCATCATCGACCTTTTGAACGCGGTGAAGGGAACAGGCGGAACGGAGATAACTCTGTCGCCCGATGTTATGCAAAAGGCAGTTATCTGCATAAACGAAATGTTAAGACTTGAAAAATAAAACAAAACTGTCGTCCGTTAAGGGCGACAGCTTTGCTGTTTTTTATTAAGTTATCATGCTCTTCCTATCAATGCTTCATAAGGCGACTTTTCGCTCTTTTCGGTTTTTTCTCCGCGCGATTTTTTAAGCACCTCGGCAAAGCTTTTGCCCGATGAGCGTTCTTCTCTTCTCTGCCTTTTCGACCTTGCATAAGGCGCCGAGCTCATAACCGAGCGCACGCCTGCGCTTTCTTCGATAACGGTAGTGTTGTAGTAGGTGTATATCATAATCACGCCCCCTTTTCGCTGAATGGCAGTACCTTTTTCGTATGTCTTTCTGTTCGGGGTTATTATCGTGCACAATGTTTTTCCTTACACTATATATATC
>CAMGJS010000238.1 GCA_946056455.1 uncultured Clostridia bacterium
AAATCTGTCCTTTCAAATTAGTCTGTTGTAACCAAAGTTCCCACATCTTCCCCGAGAACAGCCTTAAAAATGTTATCGGGATTATCAAGATTGAAAACAAGTATCGGTATATTATTATCGCGGCACATTGAAGCTGCCGTCATATCCATAACCTTGAGCCCTTTTGCAAGAATTTCACTGAAATTAATTGACGCATACCTTTTTGCATCATCATATTTATTCGGGTCTTTATCATATACACCGTCAACCATAGTTGCTTTAAGAATTATTTCAGCATCAATTTCAGCTGCTCTCAAAGAAGCGGCTGTATCTGTTGAAAAAAACGGGTTTCCTGTTCCGCATCCAAAAATAACAACTCTGCCTTTTTCAAGATGTCTTACAGCCCTGTTTCTGAGATACGGCTCAGCAACCTGTTGCATTGTAATTGCAGTCTGAACTCGTACAGGCACACCAACGCTTTCAAGTATATCAGCAACAGCAAGGGCGTTCATTGCCGTTGCAAGCATCCCGATGTGGTCTGCTCTTGTTCTGTCCATTGCACCGCTTGAACGACCACGCCAGAAATTTCCTCCTCCTACAACGATTCCGATTTCAACTCCGGCATCGTAGCACTTTTTTATACTCTGACAAATACCAGTAATTATAGTATAATCAAGTCCGGTTGATTTTTCTCCGGCAAGAGCTTCTCCGCTCAATTTAAGGAGTATCCTTTTATATTTTGGTTCCATACTGCACCTCATAACATTTAAATGTCAATTTTATTTTACTATATTTTCTCATTCAAGTAAATAGCTTTTGAAAAAAATGTTTATTGATTTTCACAAGCTTTAACTGCCTTAATATAAATTGCACATTCAAGACGCTTTTTTTCGATTTCACACGACATTTTGTATGCGTTATGTACATCCCCGGCATAAATATAATTATTTGCGTTACATCCGCCGCTACAATAAAACTTTGCCCAGCAATTTTTACATTCATTCTTTGTATAAATATGGGCGGAAGCAAAATAATCCTTTATTTCATTATTAAATGTGCCCTCATTTATATTTCCCATTTTCCATTCGTCAATTCCAACAAACTGATGACAAGGATAAATATCACCGTTGGGACTTATAGCGACATATTCGTTTCCGCTTCCACAACCTCTTAACCTTTTTATCGCACAAGGTCCTTGATCAAGGTCTAACATAAAATGGAAGAAATTAAAATGTTTTCCTTCCTTGTCATTTTTCAAGAGTCTTTCGGTCAACCTGTCATACTCCGAAAATATTTCGGGCAACTCATTTTCAGTAAGCGCATATGGAGCGGTTTCGGGGGCAACAACAGGTTCAACAGAAATCTGGTCAAATCCCTGCTCATACAAATGAAAAACATCTTCCGAAAAATCAAGATTGTATTTTGTGTATGTTCCTCTTACATAATACTCCTTGTCACCTCTTGATTTAACTGTTTTCTGAAACTTTTCAAGTATAGTATCATAGCAACCTGAGCCGTCAATCCTATGTCGCATTTTATCGTTTACGCATTTTCTTCCGTCTATCGAAAGGACAACGTTTGACATTTCTTTATTAATGAAATCTATTTTATCATCTGTTAAAAGAAGTCCATTTGTTGTAACCGTGAAACGAAAATGCTTTTTGTAATCCTTTTCTTTTTTTCTTGCGTACTCAACAATACCCTTTACAACATCGAAGTTCATAAGGGGTTCTCCGCCAAAGAAATCAAGTTCAAGATTTTCCCTGTTACCCGAATTTTCGAGAAGAAAATCTATTGCCTTCTTTCCCGTTTCAAGTGACATTAAGCTTCTTCCCATACCAAAATCGCCGGTTTCCGCAAAGCAATATTCACATCTTAAATTACAATCCTGCGAAATCAGTAAGCACATAGCCTTTACAGGTGACGCAACAGAATATTTTGCAAATTTTTCATAATCATCTTCCGAAAAAAGAATTTTATCCTTGTAAAGAGAATAAAGCTCGTCATAACATGATATTATTTCTTCGGAAGGATACTTTTGCATTAGGTTGTTAACAATTTCTTCGGGGCAACTTTCCGTCATGGGCAATTTAATATAGTCAAGAATATCATAGCTTATATCATCTACGATATGAACGCCTCCGCTGTGAACATCCAGAACAATGTTCATATCGTTATATTTGTACTTATGTATCATAGGTATCCTCCCAAATTTAGGCAAAAAGTAAAGGGACATTACTGTCCCTTTCAATTAAACAAGAAACGTTTACTTGTTTTCGCACTTCTGATTTGCTACAGTGCAAGATGTTTTGCAAGCTGACTGACAAGAAGCCTGACACTTTCCGCATCCGCCCTTTTCAGCAGTTTTCTTAAGATTTGCAGCGTTGATTGTCTTGATGTGTTTCATTTGAGATTCCTCCATTAAATATTTTACGGTTTGTACAGAATACAAAACAGCTCTAAAAAATCTTGAGATTATTATATCATATTTTTTATATGATTTCAATAGTTTTTAAGAAAAAGTTTACATTCTTATTTTTGAGTTTACTCCAATTATTCCTCCTATGATACTGCATATTATTATCATAGACAGTTTTGAGAAAAAAG
>CAMGJS010000239.1 GCA_946056455.1 uncultured Clostridia bacterium
ACTATTATAAAGTTGTAATTAAATTCAATAAAAAAATCCGCTGAATCTTGAACAGCGGATTTTTTTATATCTATATCATAGCGAAATGCCCTCATACTATTGACAAATTTGCATTGGACAAGTATAATTATACTAACGGTCGTTATTTTATATAGAGGGGGCTATTGCTTTGAGAAGAAAAAATATAAAAGAAGATATTCTTGTTGCGGCGCTAACTTTGTTTTCTGAAAAAGGATATGATGGGGTAGGGGTTGACCAGATTGCAGAGTCTGTAGGAATCAAAGGACCTTCGTTATATAATCATTTTAAAGGGAAAGAGGATCTTTTTAATTCACTGATTGAATATCTGGAAAAATATTATTCAGAGCATTTTAACTCTGCAAGCAAAATCAATAAATGTCCCGATACGGTCGATGAACTCAAAGAAATGACTCTGTCGCAGCTTGAATTTACTATGCATGATGAGAGAATCATCAAAACACGAAAAATCCTTTCTAAAGAACAATTCAGGAACGAAAAGTTAGCAAAAGTTGCTTCAACATACTTCTTTGACGGAATCAAGAATTCGTACTGTGCTGTTTTCACTCAAATGGTTAAAAACGGAATAATAAAAGAGTACGACCCTACAACACTTGCGATAGAATATTCAACTCCTATTACGGTACTTATCCATATTTGCGACCGAGAACCTGAAAGAGAAGAAGAATCTATGAACTATATAAAAGAACATATAGATCACTTTATTGAGATGTATAAAAAATCATCGTCTCTTTAATTTTAAAGCAATTATTATACCTGAGATGAGGACAAAAACAGAAATTCCGAGCAACAGTAATGGACTTGTGGCATAACTTTGTGTCTGCAATGTAGAATTTTCAGGTCGAAATTCTTCTTTTGCATCAGGATCAAATTGTTCTGCATTTCTATCGTTACTGTTTGGCGGCACAAAACTTTCAGTACCGTTGTTTTCAAAAGGGACCGTACCTTTATTACCGAATTCAGGTTTGCCACCCTGATTATTTCTGAAATCCACTGAATTTCCTCCAATATTCATAGTACCCATATCAGATAAATTCAATGATGAAGCATCAATTAAAGCCGACTTGTTTTCTGTTTGACCTTCTGATGTTGAGGGTATTGCGCCGTTTAATTGACCTTTTATGCTTTCTGAACGCAAATAACAAAATTCACGCAATGCAGAAATTCCATCCATAAAATCTTCGTATGAACAGAACTTTGTTGGGTCTTTTTCAACATATTCGTCTATTAATGACGCTGTTTTATCAATTAAGGATATGAAATCTGTCTGATTTATAAATTGTTCCAACATCTCGTGATATTCTGCTGTATATTCTTCACTTTCGAAAATCCAGTTAAGCATAGGCAGTTCACTCATATTTCCCGATGCCGGAGTATCAATAGGTGAGTTAACGGAAGATGTTTCATTCGAGTTTTGAAAAGTGCCGAAAGCAAGGTTGTAGTCCCATGGTATCATAGAAAGTCTGCCGTCTTCTTCATAAAGATAATAATTGTGAATTATTGAGCCTGTATAGCTGTCGCCGTTGCAGAGAAAATTATGAACCGCAAAATATTTTATTACACTGTCAATATCAACAACTGATTCGATATTTTTACCCTCTGAAAGAATTTTTAATGAATTGATAAATCTGTTTTTGTCGGCAGAGGATATTTCTGTTTTGGCATTATCAAAAATATTTGGATAGCTATCAGCGTTATCATCTATATATTTAAGTTTTACATCATCATTGCCACCTTGGTTGCCAAAACCCTTGTTGTTTTTCGTGTCCTGAAAATTATTTACATTAAAAGCATCATTCGGAGCAAAATTCTGCCTATCGTTACCGAATTCTCTGTTGTCTTTGTTATTGGTGTTTTCATTCTCTGAATTGTTAAAATCAAAGTCCTTGCCGTTTCCACGGCCACCTCCGAGGCTTGAACTGTCAGGCTTATAAAGATTTCCATAATCACTTCCGTAATTTCTTTGCAAAAATGATTCTTCTACACCTTCAACAGCGAGATATAATCCGAAATCTTTGCCGTTCACAGTTATATAGGCATAACTGCAAAGCGGAGCGGAGACTCCGAATTCCGACATTACAGTATAGGATATATAATCTTTCATAAATGTGTTATCCTGAATAATATTGTTAAGACATAGTTTATCAAGACCGTAATAACTTTTGGTCTCTACATAATGGTCAAATTCAATTTTAAAGCTGTATCTTTCGCTTCCTGTTTTTGAAACGGAACTGAGTGAAGTGTTTCCTTTTGCTCTTATCCCGACATTTTTGAAGGCTTCTCCGTCAATAACAACCGAACATGGAGAATACTCTTCGTTTTCACAATTTTCGATAAAATCTTCCCAATCGTTCATTACAATATCGATTTTATGAATATTGGAATTATCGAATATTCTGCTTTCATAACTTATTTTGTGAGTTGATATTTTATTAAACAATACTTCTGAATTGCAAAATGTAAATGTGAATATAAGTGTAAAAGCAATAATTGACAGACATATTTTGTCTATATTTTTATGTGTTG
>CAMGJS010000240.1 GCA_946056455.1 uncultured Clostridia bacterium
CGGCGGAACGGCGGACATTATGAAACTTGGCGGAAGTACCGCCTTTTACTGCTCAAAGGGTAAGATAGAAAAGCTGTTCTCGTCATCGTTCCCGAGAGGGATTATTTCGGGCGCAGAGCCTGAAAGCTATTCTTTGAAACTTAAAGAAAATGATGCAATCGTTTTCACCTCCGATGGAATATCAGAGGAAACATATCCAGCTATTTCTGAAATTTTAAGAAGGTCATACAAACAGCCTGCCGAGAAAATAACCGAGAAAATCATCTCGGCTGAAAAGACATTCGGCGATACTCCTGCCGACGATATGACCGTTGCGGTAATGCGACTTACAAGAAATTTACAGTGATTTTTCAAATGGGCATAAATTATTTGTAACTATTCTACAAAATATTTCCTGCGCATACAGTTAATTTATAGAAAATCTGCAAAAAAACTTGTATTATTATTAACGATTTGGTAAAATGTAAATTGGTATAAAGCATAAGGTATGGTTATGCGTTAGGAGGTTACATAATATGGTAAAAATTAACCATGCGGATTATGAAGTTCCGCTTTACCTGTTTCATCAGGGCAAGAACTATGAAGCTTTTGATTTCTTCGGCTCGCATCCTGCCGAAAAGGACGGAAAAGCAGGAGTAGTTTTCAGGGTATGGGCGCCGAACGCAAAGTCGGTTTCGCTCGTATGTGACGATAACGACTGGAACAGAGATAAATCGCCGATGGAAAAAGTCGCTGACGGAATATGGGAGATTTTTGTTGAAAATTTCCCCGAATTCAGCGCATATAAATACAGCGTTGAGGCTCAGAACGGCAGAGTGGTAATGAAGTCGGACCCTTACGGCTTCCATATGGAAACAAGACCGAGTACCGCCACAAAATATGTGGACATTGAAGGTCACTACAAATGGACCGACAGCAAGTGGTTTGAGGAAAAAGCGAAGAAGAATGTCTATAAGAGCCCGATGAACATTTACGAGGCTCACCTCGCATCGTGGAGACAGTATAAGGACGGCTCGCCATTCAGCTACATAAAATTTGCCGAGGAAATGGCACCTTACCTCAACGAATTGGGTTACACACACATTGAGCTTATGCCTCTTGCGGAATATCCCTTTGACGGCTCATGGGGTTATCAGATAATCGGATATTTTGCTCCCACATCTCGTTTTGGTTCGCCCTGGGATTTCATGCAGATGGTTGATATTTTCCATAAGCACAATATCGGCGTAATTCTCGACTGGGTACCTGCACACTTCCCCAAGGACGAATGCGGACTTTATGAATTTGACGGAACATACTGCTATGAATATTCTGACAGATTCAAGCGCGAACATCGCTCGTGGGGCACAAGAATTTTTGACTACGGCAAGCCCGAGGTAATCTCGTTCCTCATCTCGAACGCGGTTTACTGGCTTGAAAAATATCATATCGACGGTCTGCGCGTTGACGCGGTAGCTTCAATGCTCTATCTCGACTATGACAGAAGAGACGGCGAGTGGGCTCCCAACTCAAAGGGAGGAAAAGAAAACCTTGAGGCTATTGCGTTCCTGCAACAGCTCAACTCGGTGGTATTCGGCAGAAACCCGAATATCCTTATGATAGCCGAGGAATCTACCGCTTGGCCTCTCGTTACAAAGCCTACCGATGTGGGCGGACTCGGATTCAATTTCAAGTGGAATATGGGCTGGATGAACGATATGGTGAAGTATATCTCACTTGATCCGTATTTCAGAGCGTTCAACCACGATAAGCTTACATTCTCATTCTTCTATTGCTTCTCTGAAAACTACATTCTTCCCCTTTCGCACGACGAGGTAGTTTACGGCAAGTGTTCACTGCTTGAAAAACAGCCGGGCGAAAGAGAGGATAAGTTCAAATCTTTGAGAGCGTTCCTCGGCTACACAATGGCTCACCCCGGAAAGAAGCTTCTCTTTATGGGACAGGAATTTGCTCAGGGCAAGGAATGGAACTACAAGCAGGAGCTTGACTGGGATCTCTTGCAGTATGAGGGACACGCAAACAACAAGAAATATGTTGCGGCGCTCAACAAGTTCTACCTCGACCATTCGGCTATGTGGCAGAACGACGACAGCTGGCAGGGCTTCAGCTGGATTTCCCACGACGACTACAAGCAGAGCATTATTGCATTCAGAAGAATTGACGACAACGGCAACGAAGTCATTGCGGTATGCAACTTTGTTCCCGTTGAGCGTGAAAACTATAAGATAGGCGTACCCTATGCAGGAAAATACAAGCAGGTATTTTCAAGCGATGATAAAGCTTTCGGCGGAACAGGCGTCGATAACGGAACTGTCAAGTCAGAGGACACACCTATGCACGGCTATGAACAGTGCATAGAGCTTAAAATCCCCGCGCTTTCTGTAATGTTCTTTGAAAAGCTCCCCGACAAGCCGAAAAAGCCAAAGGCAAAAACAGACGGCACAAAGACCGCGGCAAAGAAAAAGACTTCGGATAAGTCAAAGTCGACTGCAAAGCCTGCCGCAAAAAAGAGTACCGCAAAGAAAAAAACGGCAGAAAAGCCGAGTGAAAAAAAGTAATA
>CAMGJS010000241.1 GCA_946056455.1 uncultured Clostridia bacterium
CTCCGCCGAGGAGCAATTTTTTGCCTTCTTTTTTGTTGTCAAAAAAGAAGGTCGCTGTGCAAGGCTCTGAAAGAGCCGACAGCGAAACCGCGTGCCCGCGGAGGGCAAAAAAGCACGCTTTTCAGCGTGTTTCAACTTTTGCAAAACAAAAGTAAAGGGTATCTCACGATACCCTTTTTATTTTAGTGACACGCCTCACATTCCCCTATTTCGCCAACTATCGGAACAGGGTCAATGCCGTTTCTGCGGTAGTAATCGGAAAGTGCCGACTTTATTGCCTGCTCGGCAAGAACAGAACAGTGAAGCTTTACTTCGGGCAGTCCGTCAAGAGCCTCGACAACCGCTTTGTTTGTCAGCTTCAATGCGTCGTCAAGAGAAGCGCCCTTTATCATTTCGGTAGCGATTGAAGAAGTTGCAACAGCCGCACCGCAGCCGAATGTCTTGAACTTGACATCGGTGATAATATTGTTTTCAACCTTGATATACATTTTCATAATATCGCCGCATTTTGCGTTTCCTACTTCGCCCACTCCATCCGCGTCGGGAATTTCTCCTACATTACGGGGATTTGTGAAATGGTCCATAACCTTTTCGCTGTAAATCATTTTTTATTCTCCTTTTAATTAAATCTTGTCAAAATCGACTTTTCCGCTCTGAATACTGTCCCATAAGGGCGACATCATTCTGCCCCTTTCGGCAACCTCTTTAACGGAAGTGATAATGTAATCTATTTCTTCATCGGTGATATTTTCATCGATAGAAAGTCTTAAAGAGCCGTGTGCGACTTCGTGACAAAGCCCCAGAGAAAGCAGAACATGCGACGGGTCCAAAGAGCCCGAAGTGCAGGCTGAACCCGATGAAGCCGCTATTCCCTTGCCGTCAAGGGAAAGGAGAAGAAACTCTCCCTCAATGCCTAAAATCGAAACATTGCAGTTTCCGCAAAGGCGCTTTTCTCTGTCGCCGTTGAGCCTTGTTCTCGGAATGGTGAGCAGACCGTCAATCAGTCTGTTTCTCTTTTCTGTTACCTTTTTTATCTTTTCGGGGATATTCTCTGTTGCTATTTCAATAGCCTTTGCAAGTCCCACTATTGCGGGGACATTTTCCGTTCCCGCACGCTTGCCGCGCTCCTGCGCACCGCCGTGGATAAGGTTAGGAAGAACTATTCCCTTTCTTGCATAAAGCACGCCGATACCTTTCTGAGCGTGAATTTTGTGTCCCGAAAGAGAGAGCATATCAATTCCCTGCTCCTTGACATTTATCGGGACATTTCCGACAGCCTGAACAGCGTCCGTATGAAAAAGAACGCCCTTTTCGTGACAGATTTTCGCGATTTCTTCAATCGGCTGAATTGTGCCTATCTCGTTGTTTGCATACATAATCGTGACAAGCGCGGTATCGTCCCTTATAGCGTTTTTGATGTCCTCAGGGTTTATAAGTCCGTTTTCGTCAACGGGAATGTATGTTACCTCATACCCCTGCTTTTCAAGAAATTCGCAGGTGTGCAGAACTGCGTGATGCTCAAAAACAGAAGTGATGATATGTTTCTTACCCTTTTGTGAAAGCTGTAAAGCAGTGCCCTTTATCGCCCAGTTGTCAGCCTCAGAGCCGCCGCTTGTGAAATATATCTCGTTTTCTTCCGCTCCGAGACATTCGGCAATTTTCTGCCTTGCCGCCTTAATTGTCTTGTGAGCCTCTCTGCCGAGAGTGTAAATGCTTGACGCATTGCCGTACTGCTCTGTAAAATATGGGAGCATAGCCTGCAAAACAGGCTCTGTTACTCTTGTCGTTGCGGCATTATCAGCATAAATTTTAAGTTCCATAAAAACATCTCCATTATTGTTTGACAATGATAAAAAATTATCACAAGGCTATTATATACCATATTAGTAGATTTATCAAGAGCATTTGATGATTTTTTTAAAATTTATGAAAAAAATTCCTTTAAAGATAGTTTTTGGTATAAAATTCAACGGCAAGAGCGTCGCACCGTTCGTTTTCGGGGTGACCTGCGTGACCTTTTACCCAGTTGAACTCAACCGAGTGAATTTCGAGCAAATCGAGAAGTCTGCCCCATAAATCAGGGTTTAAGGCAGGTTTTTTGTCCTTTTTCTTCCAGCCGTTCTCACGCCAGGATTTTGCCCAGCCCTTTTCAATCCCGTCAACGACATATTTACTGTCGGTCGTGAGAATTACTTTGCAGGGGAACTTCAACGCTTCAAGTGCGACGATAACTGCGGTTAATTCCATTCGGTTGTTGGTGGTCTGCGCCTCTCCGCCCGAAAGCTCCTTTTCGTGACCTTCATATCTTAATATAGCTCCGTATCCGCCGGGACCTGGGTTTCCGGAACACGCTCCGTCCGTAAAAATTTCAACAGTTTTCATAAATGCTCCTTATAAAACCTAAAAGCCCTGCTGTAAAGCAAGGCTTCTTCGGCGTTATGAAAATTATAGAGAGAGTAATAGGGTAACAATGAAATAATTAGCTAAGTTTCAGGTTCAACTTAGTTCTCTATCATTATAGCAGATTGCGCCGATTG
>CAMGJS010000242.1 GCA_946056455.1 uncultured Clostridia bacterium
GGATTTAAGTAGTTGCCGCCCTGAGCATAACTGTTTAAACTTTGTTCCCATTGTTGGAGCGACGCTTTATACTGATTGAGTTTTTCGTAATTCTGATTATATGTCTTGATAGCGTTGTTTTCAGCACTCAAAATATCTTTTGCCCATGCCGTAGCTCTTGATTTCCAAGATGAAGTTGCATTCGCAATAGCCGCGGCGTTAGCTTTAAACGCTTCAACTTCTCCGTAAAAACCATTTACATATTCTTTATACTGCAACATTTCATCATACCACTCAAGTGCAGTATTTTTCCATTCCTCAAGTTCTTTCCCACAGTTTGTAACATCATCGTCATACTTCAGAACTTCCGTAGCCCATTTATTCATACCTGAAAGCCATAAATTAGTATCATCCTCAATAATTTTTGCAAGTTCTCCCAGATGTTCTCCAAATACCTTATAATCCTTCTTCGCCTCTGCATAACCTCCGAGATACAAATCTGAAATTTCATTCGCATAACTATGAACCTGTAAAACATATTCATTAAAACTCAATCTTTCGGGATTCATTTCGGGTCTGGGTATATTACCAAGCTCTAAATCCTCTGTAAAATCGTGAAGTTGAACCTGCATAAGAGCAGCCATATCATCGTTATCGTTCTGAAACAATTCTCCAACCTGATCCTGCGCAAGATGAACCTCGGTATATAATGAATAAACATACATATACGAAAGCATCTGATTTACGTTATACTGCAAATCAACTATTTTTGTATACGCTTTTATGTATGTTTCTTCAGAAGCTTCATTGTTGATTATGAATTCTATATTAACCTTGGTGGGAGAGATTGAATTTACATCCACAACCTCCTGCGATAATGTTGAAGGGAATGATACAATTGCGCAATACTCTCCCTTATCATATCCTTCCTGTGCTGCTTGAGGCGAAACAAGAACAAATTCTTCTGCATTTAATTTTTGAATTATTGCTTCCGAATAATTTTCTCTTTTTCCGTTATTATTTGCTCCTATATCCTGATTGACAACAGCAATAATGGGTTTTATGCTGTCGGCATATGCCTCTTCTTTTTTGACAGTATAAATATCCGTCTCTATTCCTACCCACATACCGATTGAAAATACGGTAAGAGCAGAAAATAAAAGCACAAGAATTTTAATTATTTTCATCTGTTATTCCTCCGGATGTCGCATCAATAAATATATAATAAAATCAGGAACATAACGGTATTTTTATCTGTTTAGACACACCTTTGCAATAAGAAAATCCCATATCAATAACCTGCTTATAACCTCTGGGACTTTGGACTGAGAACATAGTCTGTTCAACAGGATTGCCGAGTATAATTGCGCTCTGAGCTTCTTTAAGATATTTTGTTATGTTATCGTATCCGCGCATTTTTGTTGGCATTGTAGAAGCAATAATAACTGCACCACACTCAGACGCCTGCATAAAAACGGTTTCCATTTTATTACCCAAGGGTTTAATTATTTCAACAAATCTATCAACATCATCAATGATAATAAAGAAATCGGGCAATTCGGAATAGAACTCTTTTGGAGTCATTGTTCCTTCTGAAGCCTTGTATTTTTCCGTTCTGTCTGATACAAAAGCCTCCAGTTCTGAGCAGAAATGTGTTATATCATCTTCGTTGCAAGCATATGTGATATTTTCATTTCCCATATACTCCTTAAGTTCATAGCTTCTTGAATCCGAAATGAAAATTCTATGACTTTTCAACTGACTTATCGCCAGTTTTAATACATTTGTTTTTCCGCTCTGAGCTCCTCCGACAATTAAATGAATAGGCAGGATAGGATTAAATATCTGCACTTCGACATTTTCAGTGTCCATTCCGAATGCTATTCCGTTTGACTTATTTTCAGAAACCAATTGATTATAGCTGAGAACCTCAGGAATCATACGAATACCCTGTGCCTTGGGAGCAGTATTGTTGATACTGATGCTTTCGATTATATTTCCTATTTCGTCAACATAATGCATTTCATCTCTGAATTCAACGGGAAGATAGCACTGCATTATACACGCTTCTTTTAGTTTTACCAATGCCCTGCCCTTCACTTCAGGCAGTTTATAATTCGTTCTTCCCACCACAGAATTAATTTCGGATTCCTCAAACATAAACTGAACAATTCTGTTTTTTATACTGTTCAATACCGCATACTTGACAGAATTGATTCGAGATGCCGAAAACATCATATAAATTCCGACTCCTGTGCCGTCTCTCGAAAGTTTGGCAATAAACTCTTCAAACTCAAGACCTATTTCCTTTATGACATCATAATTATCTATCACAACTATAACAGCGGGAATTTTCTTATCTGACAAAGAGTTATACATTCTGAAATTAATTGCATTTTTTTGTGCAAACAAAGTCTTTCTCCGCCTTATTTCATTTGTAAGAATATTTACAAATTTATTTCTCTTTTCATCTTCGTCAAAAGAAATATAATCGGATGTATGAGGCAGATTTTTGAGTTGTATCAGTGCGGAATTTCCGAAATCAAGGATATAGA
>CAMGJS010000243.1 GCA_946056455.1 uncultured Clostridia bacterium
GATTTCATTGCAACGGGACATTATGCAAGAGTTGAAAAGCTTTATAACGGAAGATATGCAATAAAAAGACCTGCTGATAAGAGCAAAGACCAGACCTATGTTCTTTACAGACTCACACAACATCAGCTTGCACATACTATTTTTCCTCTTGCCGATTATTCAAAACCGCAGATAAGAGAAATTGCCGAAAAGGCAGGACTTATCAATTCAAGAAAACCCGATAGTCAGGATATTTGCTTTATTCCCGACGGAGATTACGCTTCATTTATAGAAAACTTTTCGGGATACAAATCCGAAGAAGGAAATTATACAGATATCAACGGCAACATTATTGGTAGGCACAAAGGAATGATACATTATACAATAGGACAGAGGAAAGGTCTTGGAGTAACTTTTGGCAAACCTATGTTTGTAAGGAACATAAATGCCGAAATTAATGAAGTTATGCTGTGTGAAGAAAAAGACCTTTACACATCTGAGTTGCTTGCAAACGGTCTGAATTTTGTCTCTGTCGAAAGAATTGACGGAAAAATGAAGATAAATGCAAAAACGAGGTACTCCCAGCGTGAAGAACCTGCCACCGTCGAGGTATCTGGTGATATTGCAAAGGTTACTTTTGATAAACCTCAGCGAGCTTTTACAAGCGGACAATCTGTTGTTTTCTACGATGGAGATACTGTTGTCGGAGGAGGCAAAATAATCTGACGACAGAATGAATAGTATTGACTTTTTGCCTTTTTTATGGTAAAATGAATAAAGTCGATTATTTTAGGAGGGGTTTCTTTTGAAATATTATGTTGGAATAGACCTTGGCGGAACAAATATCAAAGCCGGAGTGGTAGATGAGGAATTTAATATCCTTTCAAAAGCAAGCGTTAAAACAAACCGTCCCAGACCTTCGGAAGAAATTATGGACGATATGGCAAAGGTTTCGCTTATGGCTGTTGAACAGGCCGGTATTAAAATGAGCGATATAGAATGGGTCGGTGTAGGAACTCCGGGAATAGCAAACAGCTCTACCGGTGTTATCGAATATTCTTGTAACCTTGATTTTTACGATGTTCCTATGGTTGAATATCTTTCAAAAAAACTCGGCAAGCCCGTTTATGTTGATAATGACGCTAACGCCGCAGCATACGGTGAATATGTTGCCGGAGCGGCAAAGGGCGCTACAAACGCAGTTGCTGTTACTCTCGGAACAGGAGTAGGCGGGGGAATTATCATTGACGGTAAAATTTATTCGGGTTCCAATTTTGCTGGTGCAGAGCTCGGGCATGAAGTAATCGAAGTTGACGGAGCACTGTGCTCCTGTGGCAGAAGAGGTTGCTTTGAAGCTTATTCATCCGCTTCGGGACTTATCAGAATGACGCAGGAAGCAATGGATGAAGACAAGTCCTCAATTATGTGGCCAATGTCCGAAGAAGACGGTCATGTATCGGGCAGACTTGCTTTCAATGCGATGCGTAAGGGTGATACTTCCGCAAAGAAAGTTGTTGATAAATACATAAAATATCTTGCAGCAGGAATTACAAACATTATAAATACATTCCAGCCTGATGTTCTTTGTCTGGGCGGAGGAGTATGCAATGAAGGTGATCCTCTTCTTATTCCCCTTAAAGAACTTGTCAAGAAAGAAGTTTATTCAAAGAATTCCAAGAAGAATACTGAAATAGTAATAGCAAAGCTCGGAAATGACGCAGGTCTTATCGGCGCAGCGTTTCTTGGTAACGCAAGATCGGAATAGGTAAACGGATATGTCAAAAAAAGACAGAATGGCAAAAAAACCGCTTAAAATGGAAATGAAAAAGCAGCAAAAGCTTCAAAAGAAAAAAGAAAGATTGGATGTTCTGAAAGTTTTCGGAATATGCCTGTGTTTTTTTGCAATAGTTGTTTTGGGCGGAACTTTGTATATAACAGCTGATTACCGAGCGCAGAAGTCTGTTGTGGATAAGTATTTTAATGCTGTTCAGAATATGGATTATGATGCACTTATTGAAGTTACATACCCCGGAACTGCTGATAGATATGCCGAATATTCTGATGATGAGAATTTCAAAGAATATTATATGAATTATGTTTACGGTTATCTTAAATCGGGTTATGACAACGGCTTTAAACTTAAATACAAAATTAAGGCAAGGTACAATTATTCGGATATGCTGATGCAGTTTTATAAAATCAATGCGGAAGGTATCCTTGTTGACGTTAAGGTAACTTCGTATAATTCGGATAAATCACAGAGTTTTGATTCATCTGTTTCACTTGCAAAACAAGATGGAAAATGGTATGTTGCGGCATCGGATATCGAGGCTGAGGATATGTATTTAATCGATATCAGGTCTAAATATGAAGCAAGTAAATAAAAAACCTGCCTTTAAGGCAGGATAATGGGGTATAGCCAAGTGGTAAGGCAGCGGACTTTGACTCCGTCATTCCGATGGTTCGAATCCATCTATCCCAGCCAATATTGGGGTGTCGCCAAGTGGTAAGGCAGTAGACTCTGACTCATCCATTCCGAGGGTTCAAATCC
>CAMGJS010000244.1 GCA_946056455.1 uncultured Clostridia bacterium
TCTCTTTCCAGCGTTTGCCCTTTGTCTTTGCGTTTGAGTGATTATGCAGGTAAATTGCAAGTCCCGTGAAGTCTTCGCCGTGGTCTATACTATTATAATAGTTATGCTTTCGGAGTGGCTCAATTCTCTTGACCGTTCCTGCGGTCCAGAGTTCGAGAACCTTATTTTCGTTTATGTAATCTCCGTCAATGATAAGATGATGATGCAGACGATTTGTCTTTCTGCCGTATCCCGTAACCGCAACATATTTGATTCCAGGTTGCCAGCGTTTTAATCGGCGGAGAAAGTTTGCAAGATTTCTTTCTGCGGTTTCATAGTCTGTCGGCAAATCAAAATCATTATAAGTAAGAGTAAGGTAATAAGAACGGTGAGTAAATGAGGCGTTGACCTTGCGGATGAACAGACGCTCTGATTTTCTGCGACACATTTCCGCTTTTTCTTCAGCCGTAAGCGGTTCTTTGTCCGCAGGCTCTGTCTTTTTGCTCAGCTTTGTTCCATCGGGAACGCAGTATATCTCTTTTTCCAATACTGCGCCTGAGCGGACTTCTCTCATCACTCGCACCATTCTCACTCCTTATATATTTATAATAGTATAATCAGTTAAGGTCTTCTCTTATCGCTTCAAGAAAAGCAACAAGACCATTCTTCATTTTCGACTTGGTTTCATCATCTTTGATTTTATCGAGAACAGAGAAGAGGTGTTCAAGCCTTGACTTTGTATCCTCAAAGTAGATTTTAAACTCTTTGACTTCGTCATTCTGGGCAGTTGCCAGCTTGCGACGGAGTTCCGAGGACTCTTCCGCTGCCTCTTTGAGTTCGGCAATCTCTTTTTCGTGTTCAGCCTGCAGCTGCTCTGTTATTTCTTTTCTCAAAGCCTCAACCTGCTCCTCTGTGGGTTCAGCGACGGCAACCTCAATAGGCTTAGCTTTCAGTTCCTTGAGTTCATTTTCAAGTCTTTTCTTTTCTGCATTTGCAAGTTTCAGTTTGTTCTCTGCTTCAATCCTTGCGCCTGCGAGACCGTCAACCTCTCTGTCTCTGTCTGAAACTACTGCCGAAAGGCTTTCACACTTTTTGCGGAGTTCATTTATTTCTGCAATAACATCAGCAGGAAGTTCCGTTTCTTCCTTTTCGGCTTTAAGCTTTTCGTTCTCGTCAGTGAGAAAAGAAACCTGCTCCGTCAGAGCGTTTACCTTTTCGATAGCCTCTTTAAGTTCTCGTGTGCTCATCTCGGCCACATTGTTGTCCTCGATAAATTCTTCAACATCCCCACGATAGATTTTTGTCAGCATTTCAAGCTTGGTAACCCCAAGGTCAGAATGCTCTTCAATAAACTCTTTACCAAGATTTTCGTATACCTTTATGTAACTGTACGCCTGACGAGCTTTAAAAGGATGGTTGCTTTCGATATACTCATCGAATGTATCATATCCAAGGTTTTCATAATATTTGAAATCCCGCATTTCGCGAAGATTTTTTGCAAGCTCCACAAGGTGGATGGCTACTGCATTTCTGTGTTCTGTGATAGCAGCGTGGCAGGCAGCTGCTTTTTCGTTATTCTTTAAGATAATTTCGTTCATTTGTTTTCCTCACTTTCTAAATCAGGCAAATCAATATTTACGATAATTGCCTTTTTGAAAAATCTATCAACAACTTCATCAAGATATTTTTCAAGTTCTTCATTTTTGGTATTATTCCGAGGCTCATAATTAAACTTTGCGAAAAGTTCGTCAGAGTAGTAATAGAAATAATCTTCTTTAAATTCTTCTCTATCATCATAAAACCTATCTTTGAACAATGCGTATTCTCCGACATAGACATATCCAAAAGAACCTAACCACCTTGAATATCCATCATCTGCTACTACATCATAATCAACCATAGGAACAACGGGTAAATCAGGATTTTCCGATACCAATTTTAATAATTCTTTTATATTACTCATTATCTTCAACCTCGCTTTCCACATAGCACCAACTTTGAGGCGGTCTTGTTATTCCTTGAAAAAAACTGTTTCTTTTTCTATAACTTTGATAAATATATTCGTGAGGTTTTTCAAAATCGCTTAACTCTTTCGGCTTGTCATAGATTACAAGGTCGGATATGTGCCAACCGTATAAACCTATCAAAGATATGCAATTTTCTCTTGCTGTTGCGGAAAATTCGTAATCTCGCAATTCTTCTTTTGTCATACAGGACAGCTCTTGTATTTTTTCATCGGATATTGTTTGACCTGTTACATCGTTTGTGCTGTATTGAAAAATCTTATCACATACAAACTCGCCTATGACTTTGCCGTTTAAAATTTCCTCAAATTGCGTATGACCACAAGTAAGTGTTTTTGACCAATGGTCGATATATAACTCATCGGCAAAAAAAGTATATCCGTCAAATGAAGCCTTGTCTTTTGCTTTTGTGCAATAAATATAAACCTTAAACGGCGTTTCAATATTAGGTTTAGTCTTTCTGACTTCAATTGTCTTTTTACCTGATGCGATAAGTTCGCACCATTTAGGCTGTATG